>JASFBJ010000336.1 GCA_030149585.1 Desulfobacterales bacterium
ACCCTGTCACCGCTTTTTGGCGAAAGACCGGTTGTTTCTACATCCAGCGCTACATACCGGTTAGTTGATTTTAGATGGTTAGATAAGTATTTTACCACTGTCCAATTTTCCAATAATTTCTCAAGTTCCGTTCCTTAATGCTTTGCTTAAAAACCGCCAAAGCAGGAAGGAAAAGCCCAATCTTATTCATTTCTTAAATATCTTATGATTATCCCGATCAATTCAGGATTAATTTTTATTTGATTAAAGTACGCACAAAACAAACCGCGCAGATCGAAAAAATTGAGAGGATGAACAGTTATAGCGGTTTTAAAAAATTAGTTATGATTTTAACTTATTGATCGGACATATTTATAAAGCCCTGGATTGGTGCAAATTTCATAATATTTGCGCCTGGTAAACCGCAGAATATGCAGATTATCCGGATCAGCGACTGGAATATTGGCTTCTCTGATAACCAGGCGTTGATATTTTCCTGATAAAGTGGGGAATTTGCCGGTATATAAAGTGGCTTTTTTACCCAGTAAGTCTGGAAAATTTCCTTTAATCTGCTTTAAATCAATTTCACTGTTCAGCTTATTAAATCCGGCTGTACTCAACTCAATCCCGTTAACATTATATCTTGCTGAAATATCATCTTCAGTCGCAGCTACTTCAGCTTCAGGACTGGTTTGAAAAACATACAGGTTAAAAGGACTTTTATTTTCAGTGAGAATTTTTCGGACAAAACGGGAACAGCCCGATAACCTGTCGGCCAGATTGATTGCCGGCGAAATCATGATTCGCTTGTCTCCGTCAAATAAAAAGGTCGGGGGCTTATCATTATAAACAAGTCCTATCCCCAGCTCCAGAATTGGGAGCTGGTATCGGCGGCTTTTGGTATTATAGCGTTGAATAATGATGAGCATATTAATGGCAATGCCGCATGCTCTGGCAACGCTATACCAGCCGGCAGGAGTTTTCTGGCGTTCAAAAATCGAAAGAATGATGGCATCCCCTTCGATAAATATTTTGCCGGCGTCATAATCTGATAACAGCTCTGATATTGGGTCAAAAAAATTAAGGCTGAAATAGGATGCAGGGTTTAGTCCGCGATTATTAAGCTGATAAGTGATATTAGTTGACCCTCTGACATCAGCCTTGATAATTACATGATTAATAACCGGTTTTTTCTCAAATACCTGTTCATTAGGCAGTAAAAATTCGTATAACAGGTTATTTTCCCGGGACAGGTTAAGGAATTTATCTTCAGTGATCAAATGCACCTGATCCATGGCTTCTTTCATAATATCAAAATTAAACTGATCACGATGGAAGCGGAAAAATGCTTTTAAAAATCGTATTAGATATTCTTTTTTTTCGCGAACCATTAACATTTTCACTCTTTTAATTTTTTTTTGCAGAGGTTTAATTGAGAATGATTTGCCATACATTTTTTTTAGACGTTTCAGACGATTTTTAACAGCTTTACGAGTCTTTGGGATAATCAGATACTGCAAAACCTGTTGGGGAACCAGAGGCGGACAGTATTTGCGATAGATGCTCTGCATTTCATAGGCTGCTGCAAGCCTGGCAATCAGACCCTTTTTATTAAAATTGCGATAAAAATAATTTAAAACCTGTTTTTGGTTGGCGGCCAGGGTTTTGATTTTTTGAAGTTTGTCCTGATTAGCCTTCTGCTTTTTAAGTATTTTGAATTTTCTTTGGGAGTTTTGATAATTAAATAGAATATCAACGTTATCAATCCGGCGCAGCCTTGATTCAAACTTTTCATTATAGGTTGTCTGTGCAGACTGTGATGGATGGCTTTTCAAAGAGGAGGCAGCCATTCGCCGATCCACTGAAGGCCCTTTGATTGCTAAATCGCCCATATCAATTTGATTGAGCAAACGTTTAATTAAAAAAAGCAGGGTATCATATTTGTCGGGATCTTCCATACGTCGTCCCAAAGAAAGATCATAAACTTCCAGCATAAAAAAATCGTTAAATGGATTATCAACATGTAAAATCGGATTCGTCAGGATATCGTTCACAAAGGCTGATGGAGCGCCAAAATTAGCCTCCCTGATTTCCCGCAGCTCTCTTTGCTGAACATCCAGCATATGGTCGAAAAGCTCACCTCCTACCTGGCGCGTTATAAGCTCTTTGTCCTGCAAAATGCGTGAAAGCCGTTGCTTTAATTTGGGAGCTTCTTTTTGGTCCTGATGATGAGAAAGATCTGATTTTTTTACAGCTGTTCTGGAGCGGGTTATTAAAATCTCAAACTGGTTATTGATTTCCTGAATGATCATTTTAATAACAGCTGTTTGAGCCAGAAAATCAATCTGTACTTTTCCTTTTTCTTTTGCCTTATTAACCGCGTCAAGCATGATATTTTTATAAAGGCGTTTGTATTTGTCGATTTCCTTGGCCCAGCTTTTTGATCGGTCATGTTTGCCCAACTCTTCAGTACGGGTATAACGGGCCATCAGGTGGGACACAATCCGTACCGTGGCTTTGCAGAAAACAGGACTCAGATAAACGTCGCAGCGGATGTTATCAATGCCGATTGTCAACTTTTCTATTGAAAAATTACAGGTATAGCTTTTAAGGGGAAAATCATCCAGCCTGGGCAGACTGGATTTATATTTCAAAAATTCATACATAAATTATAAGAAATTACCTTATGAGATTTTAATAAGATAAAAAAGATAAAGAAAATAACAGAATAAAAGCAGAAAACCATTGCAGCGACTTAATACCTTGTCCCTGCGCAGCATTAACCAGGGCAACAGGCTAATAAACATCATTGCCAGATAATCGATCAGCAGGCCGCTTTGGATAAATCCTCCAGGAATTATAATCGGTCTGGCAAGGGCGGCAGCGCCCAGCACACTGAGAATATTAAAAACATTGCTGCCTAATAAATTTCCGAGGCTGATATCCATCTCATTTTTTACGGCAGCCACCAAAGAGGTGGCCAGTTCCGGCAAAGATGTCCCGAAAGCTACCACTGTAAGGCCGATAAATTTATCACTGACCCCAAAAACCCGCATGATTTTTACTGCCGAGTCAATTAATATCTCAGCCCCTATAATTATTCCGGCAATGCCTGCAATAATCAGCAGGATTTGGCGGGATCGGGCAGATAATAAGGGGCTTTGCTTCTTTAAGGGGACTTCTGAAAAAGAAGCAGAAGCTGATGCAGCTCTGATTTTTTTGGGAACCGTAAAATAATTAAAACAGGTATAGCCGATAACACCGCTAAAAAGAACAGCCCCTTCAAAACGAGAAATGGTTGAGTTCAGGGAAATCAGCAAAAGAAAAACAGAGGCCAGCAGCATCAATGGCAAATCCCGCCTGACAACCTGTGAGTGACAGCTAAACGGCCTGATTATAGCAGTAAAACCAAGTACCAGAGCAATATTGCAAATATTGCTGCCGATTACATTGCCGACAGCGATCATACTTTTGCCTTTAAATGAAGAAACCAGGCTGACCATCATTTCCGGCGCCGAAGTCCCAAAGGCCACCACTGTCAAACCGATTATAATCGGAGTCAGGCCAAGACTTTTAGCCAGCCCGGAAGAGCCGCTGACAAGCCAGCCCGCACAAAAATATAAAAG
>JASFBJ010000337.1 GCA_030149585.1 Desulfobacterales bacterium
TTACTGTTCTTTTAGCATGTTATGACATAAAAGTACTACCTTGAAAGGGCTGGTCCATACATCAAAATTAGAGATCCTTTTTGCACAATATGCCGGATTCGGAGGTTATCCTGAAATTGTAACCACAAAAAATTATGGCCATAAAAAAATTTGACGAAGGAACTGTTTTCCACCTATATTCAAAAAGATATTATTGCTTTTGTAAAGGTTGCAAATGTCAGCGCTTTCAACAACCTGACAAAGGTGCTTTGCTCAGAAACAGCTAATCTTTTAAATAAACAGTCGCTTGCCGGAACACTCGGCATCTCCATCAACACCCTGAACAAATATCTGGATATCCTGCAAGGGACTTATGTCTGCCGCCTGCTTGCGCCTTTTTATTCAAATATGCGTAAAGAGGTTCCCAAAATGCAAAAAATATTCATACATGATAATGGATTACGAAATTTTATATTAAATCGCGAAATACAGGTTTTTGATGACATAAACGGCCAGGACGCGGAAAACCTGGTCTTTGGGGCCTTGACAAATCATATAATGCCGGAAAAATTGTTTTACTACCGGACCATCAGCAAGTCAGAGATTGATTTTATAATTGATCACGGAGAAAGCAAAGAGGCTGTTGAGATTAAATTTCAAAGCAGAGCATGTTCCATTCCTGCAGCCATGCGCAATTTTGCCGAAAAATATAATACCGGAAAGTTTATCATTATAACCAAAAATGTTTTTAAGGAATCCGGCGACACTCTTTTTGTGCCTTTGCCGGTGTTTGAATTTTATTTATTCGGGAAGGGTTTATGTTGAAGCCGCCCCCTCGTTTCCACGCTCTTAGGGTTCGCGCAAAAATAACTTCCTCAACTATGCATCACAGCTTCAGGCCATCTTTGCCCGATCTAACCTAAATCTGTGCGTCTACTTGTGAAAATTATTTCATCCTCATACTTAACAGATTATGACAGGTAAAAACAAGATTTTTCAGGATTTTTTTTTAAGCAGTCCATTTAATAATTATTTTTTGAAGTTGTTCGGGTTTGAAAGGTTTACTAAGATAGTCGTTCATGCCTGCTGCAAGATATTTTTCCCTGTCTCCAGCCATTGCATTGGCAGTCAAGGCAATTATCGGAATATGATTTTCAGATTCCAGGGTTTCCAACTCTTTTCCCCTGATTAATTTTGTAGCCTCAATCCCGCCCATTACAGGCATCTGGATATCCATTAATATTAGATCAAAACAGCCTTTATCAACAGCTTCCACAGCTTGCAGTCCATTTTCAGCCAAAGTTACTGAATAGCCCAATTTGTTCAGGATCTTTATGGCCAGCATCTGATTGACCTTATTATCTTCGCTCAAAAGAATATTAATTTTCTGCGCAGCCTCTCTTAAGGTATGCTTTGTTATAAGCTCTGGTTTTGATTTACTATCTATACTCTTTTTTTCTTTATCAGGTATATTTAATTTTTGTTTCAGGGTTTCTATAATACTATTGAGCAGATCGTCAGGTTTAACAGGTTTTACAAGATAGGCTGAAATTTCGGCCTTTCTGCATTTATCCCCGTCTCCTTTTTGGCCCATTGAGGTGAGCATGATAAGCGAGGTTTCTTGCAGCCATCCTCTGGCTTTCACCTCTTTTGCCATAGAAAAACCATCCATATCAGGCATCTGTGCATCAAGCAGAATAATTTCATAGGGTTTTCTTATTTTACGCGCTACACCCATTATTTCAAGAGCTTTTTGGGCATCATAAACATAATCTGCTGCAATCCCCCATTGTTCAAGCTGTTTTAACAGATAATGGCAGTTGGTTGCATTATCATCCACAATCAAAACTTTTCTATTCTTAATATCTGGAATAAAGTTATTAAAAGTGTTTGTACATTTTATTTTCGTATTTACGTTCAGATTAATAATAAAATGAAAAGTGCTGCCTGGCCCGCCAATATTTTGGCTGTTGGAGGGGCTTTCTATCCAGATCCTTCCGCCCATAAGTTCGATAAATTGTTTGGAAATGGTAGTGCCAAGACCAGTTCCGCCATATTGACGGGTTGTTGAATCGTCGACCTGGGTAAAACTTTCAAAGATCGCGGCCTGGCGGTTTTCAGGGATTCCAATACCAGTATCTGATATCTGAAAATGGAGCTTAACTGAATTTTGCTGTTTTTTTTCAAGTGCAATAAGGATTAAAATTTCACCCTCTTTGGTGAATTTAATGGAATTGCCTGCCAAATTAAATAATATCTGCCGCAAGCGACCAGGATCCCCGATAAGTGCATCAGGCACTGTGGGATCAATCTCCAGAATAATTTCCAAACCTTTTTTCTGGGCCTGCTGGGCAATGGCTGTGACGGCATTTTCTACAGTTGATCTGAGGCTGAAATCAATCACTTCAAGTACCATCTGTCCGGCTTCTACTTTTGAAAAATCAAGAATATCATTTATCACGGAAAGAAGATGACCAGCAGAGGATCTGACCATTTCAAGATTTTCCCGCTGCTCTTTCGACAATTTTGTATCCAGAGTTAGAGCGGTCATTCCAATAATACCATTCATGGGGGTGCGTATTTCGTGGCTCATATTGGCCAGAAAGTTGCTTTTTGCTCTGTTTGCGGCCTGGGCCTCATCTCTGGCAACCTTAAGCCTTTGGGCCGCGTTTTTTAACTTTTCTTCTGTTTCTTTTATTATTGTAATATCGCTGCTTATTAATCCAAATCCATCATCAGATTTAAAGGCTTTAACGCTTATTCTTTTATCTCCAAATCTTCCATCATGAATAACATCATCAGCAAAAAAAGGCCGGCCTGTTTCCACAACTTTCCTGTACTTTTCATATCTGTCTGAATTTTTCAGATACGGTGCTATTTCAAGAATATTTTTCCCAATTTCATTTTTTGAAATTCCAAGAAATTCTTTAGTTGCCCTGTTTATCTTTATTAAGTCCAAATTTGAATCAAATATCATAAAACTGTCTGTGGCGGACTCCATAAATGCCTTAAGTCTGGCAGCACTTTTTTGAGCTTTTTCATCAGCAGCTTTTTTTTCGGAAATATCCCGGACTATCACAAGCAGGCCAATGAGATTGCCATTTTCATCATCAAGTTTTGATGCATTTAAACAAGCAGGGAAAATAGAGTTGTTTTTTTTCTTAAAATTAATTTCAGCTTCAAAGGCCCTGCCTTTAAATATTGTGTCTATAATATTATTTACCAAGCTGGTTGTTCCATTATCAGTGGCAAACATATTTGAAAAATTGATTTTCTCGACAAGCTCTTTTTCGCTGTATCCTGTTATTAATTCCGCACCTTTACTCCATGACATAATTTTGCCGTTAAGATCGCAGGTGCAGATATAAAAAGAAGTGGCAGCTTTGACTATGGCGTGGTTGAACATATCTGCCATGTGTTTACTACGCCTTAATTGCTGTTTTTTTAATGCACGTTCAACAACCATTTCAACAGTAGCTATGTCAACCGGTTTTAAAAGGATATCAGTTGCACCCAGTTTCATCAGATCTACAGCATCTTCAAGAGTGCCATGGCCTGTGATAATAATAACGTCAATATCCGGGTCAATGGCCTTTAACTCTTTTAATACA
>JASFBJ010000108.1 GCA_030149585.1 Desulfobacterales bacterium
AAGAATCATTGATGATCTTGTCAAGATGTACGGAAAGATTCCGTACAAATATATTGTCTCAAAGTTTATTCAGGCTTTATCTAAAATATAACATAGATTAGACGGCCAAATAGCCGTAGTTAATTACGGCTAAACAGGTGACGAACCAACTTCGCACCTCGTTGCCTGGTTCCCACGCTCTGGCGCGGGAACCAGGTAAATAATATTCCAGCATAAAATACTGGCAGACCCCACATGCGACTTTATCAGTGAACTCATAAGATATTTTCTTGACAAAGCTGCTTTTTGAAAGTATTTTCGCAAAATAACATTAACACTCTGATTTTTAATTTAAAATTATAAACAGGAGCTGGGGCCTGCTACTCCAGTTTTTTTTAAATTTATTATTTTTCCAAGAAAAAAAGGAGATAATTTCACATGGCATTAACAAAATCTCATATTGTAGATACGATCTTTGACACAATGCACTATTCTAAAAACGAAAGCGTTGCTGTAGTGGAAAACCTGCTTGAAATTATTAAAGCCAATCTGGAACAGGGTAATAATGTTTTGATCAGCGGCTTTGGCAAGTTTTGTATTAAAGATAAAACAGCTAGAAAAGGCCGTAATCCAGCTACAGGTAAAGATCTGATGCTAAATGAAAGAAGAGTTGTAACCTTTAAATGTTCTGGAAAATTAAGGGATAAAATAAACAGGAAAGTCCGCACAACTTGATTATAAATATATTATTACTCTGTTGAAGTATTTTTTCAGGTGCTAAATATTTTACGCAAAAAAAATATCAGATCTAATCTTGTGGTTCTCTTCGTTCTTTATAACACCTTCTTTCGTCAATATTCCGGCGCTCTGGAATATATAAATCATATGATATCTTTCTTCGGTCTATCCCGGTACGTCGTTCAAAAACTCGCCTGTTTTTCATCTTATAATTTCCAGTTTTTTCAGGAAAAAAAATTACAGTAAATGGGGAAAACATAAACTGAGTCAAATTTTTATCATGGGGTTTTCTGTTTTGTCAAATATTAAAAGAAGATAACAGGTTAGGTTTGATCGATCTAAAATTATAAAAATGGCCTGAAGCTGTGATGCATAGTTGAGGAAGCTATTTTGTCCTCCTTCCTTAGTTTTGATAATATTGAAAACAGAACATTATGTAAATAAACTGCCTTTTTTATCCATTTTTTTTCAGTTTACTGAGAAAAAAAATTCTTAATAATTTTATTGGATAATAATTATTAGGGCATAACTGTCTTAAATAATAAAGATATTATTTTTAATATTTTTTTTTCAATACTTGTGCATGCTTTTTGCTAAGTTTTTAATTAAAGGCTCAATTAAAGGCTGAGGTGAAAATTTAAAAAGGGTTTTTATTAAAGATAAGTTTTGTGCAAAAGTCCTTATATGGTGTCGATTAAATTGGAGACGAAATTACCAATGAGCAAAAATATAGGTTTTATATCTACTCGATTTTGGGGTACTGACGGCGTGACTCTTGAAGCCGGCAAATGGGCAGAGGTTTTTGAAAACAGCGGACATCAATGTTTTTGGTTTGCCGGTAAACTGGACAGAGAACCTGCAAAAAGCTTTCTTGCCCCTGAAGCGCATTTTCAAAATAGTCAGAATATCCAGATAGATAAACAGATATTTGGCAAAAAGGTGCGTTCGCCTGAAGTTACCGAGTTAATTCATCAAATGCGGATGCGTTTAAAAATTCAACTGCATCAATTTATTAAACAATTTGATCTGGATCTGTTGATTGCTGAAAATGCATTATCAATACCCATGCATATCCCATTAGGTTTGGCGCTGACGGAAACAATAGCTGAAACACAAATTCCAACGATTGCTCATCATCATGATTTTACATGGGAAAGACCACGCTTTTCCCTTAATTGTGTTAGTGAATATATACGCATGGCATTTCCTCCAAATTTATCCTGTATTGAGCATGTTGTGATTAATTCAACTGCTCAGGAAGAATTAGCGTTGCGAACCGGGATTAGCTCAAAAATAATTCCAAATGTGCTTGACTTTGAAACTCCCCCTATAGTGAATCATGAAAAGGTAAAAGCCTTTCGCGATTCCATTGGATTAAAAGAAAATGATATCATGATATTGCAGCCCACCAGGATAGTTCCGCGCAAAGGCATAGAACATGCCGTTGCTCTGGTTAAAGGTTTGAATGAGCCACGCTGCAAACTTGTAATTTCACATGAGGCAGGCGATGAAGGTCTGGAATATTTAAAATGGCTTTCCAAATACGCAAAAGAACAAAAAGTTGACATGCGAGTGGTTGAAACCAAACTTGCTGATCCATTTAACAATACTATTGAAAATGAAAAATTCTTTTCTCTTTGGGATATCTATCCAAGTGTAGATTTTGTTACATATCCAAGCCTTTGCGAAGGATTTGGTAATGCGCTTCTTGAAGCAATCTATTTTAAAAAACCTTTATTAATCAATCGCTACTCAACTTATATCAAAGATATAGAACCTTTGGGATTTGATTTAGCTGTGATGGACGGATTTTTGACACAAGAGACAATTCAACAAGTACGACAAATCCTGTTTTCTTCCAGGCTTAAAAACGATATAGGTAATAAAAACTACGAGTTGGCAGTAAAAAATTTTTCTTATTCAAACCTTCGTAAAAAACTGGATTTTATTTTACAGGATCTTTTCAATCAGGATACTTCGGTTTTAAAACCAGCCCCCAAAGTTCCTGATAATATTATTTATTTTCCTAACTCCAATACTGCCGCAAATTCTTCTTCCCTCCCAAAACAAAAAAAACGCAAACTCAGCTCATTTTTGAAATTAAGCAATTTTTCTCTTAAGTTTTTCTAAAAGCATCCGATACACTTAACAGTACGGGTAATATACCCGTATATTTAAAGTAGCAGCTAAAAAATAATCAAAATAGTATATTGGGTGTTGTGCTATGTCTAAAGAAAATGATGATAAATCAAATGAAACTGCCCCTGAGAAGCAATTTGAGGATCCGGTTGAGGATCCGGCTGAGGATCCGGCTGAGGATCCGGCTAATAATCAGGCTGAAAATCAGGCTGATGATGAAGAAAAACTTAATACCGAGGAAACGGAAGCCTTTAAAAAAATTATGGCTGAAATCGGCGATGATTCGAACGATGATGCCTCTCAATCTAAAGCAGATGATGAATTAAGTTCTAACGAACTTGAACAATTAGATGATGTTATTTCACAATTAAACGAAAATGATGGTGCGCAGGCAAAAGTTACCCGGAATCAGGAAGAAATAATAACTAATGAAGAAAGTCTGAATCTTGACGAACTTGATTCAGAACTAAAAAAAATTATTCAAGAAACTGACTCAAAGGACAATACTGAAAAAGAGCCTGAAGCCCAAACAAAAACTGAGTCTGAAAAGGATCTGTCAAATCAAGAACAGGACGCCTTTGAAAAGATTATGGCTCAAATTGGTGGCGATGATAGTGATGAATCAAATGAAATACTTGAGGAAAAAGAAGATTCTGATAAAGAGTCCCTGAAAAAGGACTCAGCAACCAAAGAAGGTTTAAATCTGAACGAGCTTGATTCTGAACTTGAAAAAGTAATCCAGGAGGCAGAATTAAATAGCGATGCAAATGAAAAAAACACTGCTCAGGACAAACCTGTAGAAAAGCGGTTGCCTGAAAATAAGGAGGAACCAAATACCGGAAAAGAGCCAGTAGCAGAGCAGCCTGTGGCGGAACCTGCTGCGGAACCTGTGGCGGAACCTGTGACGGAACCTGCCGCGGAACCTGTGGCGGAACCTGCGGCCAAATCAATAAATAAAAATGACAAAAAAGAGGGCCGTAAAAAAGAATCTAATGCCAAAGAGCAAATTAAGGATAAAAAAAGATGGCCGGTCATCATCGGAGTTGTTTGTGCAATACTTTTGATTCCGGCAAGTATCGGTATATTATCATTCTATCAAAATAAAAAATTAAAAATTATGGCTGATCAATTTCCTGCAAAATCTTTATCATTAACAGCAGCAGATAAATTAGCAGAAATTTCTTTCATAAAGCCCATGGCAGATAGTGCAAAAATCGGATCAGACAGACTGGCCGGAATTACCGCCAAAATTGACCTTTACCGGGAAAAACTACTGAAAAAAATTGAAGAGGTCAAACAGCTAAGAAAACATTATATAAAAGGAGTAAAGGCGGTTGAAAAAGAGATTATGGTTGAATCTGAAAAAAACAGGATTCTAACCTATAATCAGGCCCGGAAAAATAAAAAAATAGAGCTTGGACTAAAAACAATTCAAAGACGTCAATCTTATATTAAAAAGTTAAAAACCCCTTTTAAGCTTCTCTATCATAACAGTGAAGAAATGTTGTATTTAAAGAGGCAGGCCTTAATTTTGAATCAGATGATAGCATATACCAGTGGTATCAATCTGGAAAAATTTGGTAATAAAGTTGATACAACTATTGCAAAGTTCAAAGATGCGGAAAATCTTTTATCCATAGATTCAATTGAGCTTAAGCCTTTATCTTTAAAAAAGATCTGGCAAGTCATATTGAAAAAAATAAAAAATAACAGGCCTGCACCAGAATCGCTTACGAAAAATAATAAACTTATTAAAGAAATTGAAATGGAAATCTGCAAGGGTAATCTTTTTAGAAAACATCTGCTTGCAGAGCTGTCTCCCAAAACAGCTCAATGCCTTGTTAAATGGGCTCAAAAAGATTTGATTCTAAATGACCTGAAAACACTTTCACTGCAATCAGCAAAGATTCTTGCCAAATGGGATGGAAACTGGCTTTGTCTTAACAGCCTCGCTGAACTAACACCGGATGTAGCCAGGCAACTGGCCTTGTGGCCAGGCAAACGTCTTTCTCTCAATGGTCTGACAGATTTGAGCCCTAATGCAACCCGCTATCTTGCCCAATGGCAGGGAGAAGATTTAGAGCTAATTGGTTTAAAACAGATAGGAGAATGGGAGAATAAAACCATCAGGCTTTTTGTCAGTGATGAATTAAGAGGCAAAATCACTAATTCCAGATGATAATGAATGAGAAAAAATTATGAATAACAGGATAATACGATTTAACAGATTAATTATTGCAGGAATAATTCTTTTTTTATTCCAACCTTTGAATTACCTTCAAGCCGAGGATTCTAAATCAAATGAATTGCGGCGAAAAATGGCGGAGATATCCCTGCTTCACGATCAACTAACAGAGAAAAAAGAGCAGGCATTTTTGATTCGTGAAAGATTATACCATCAATTAGAGGAATATATCTCTGAAATAAAAATAATTATAAAAAAAAAGAAAATTACAGCTTATCAAAATATCAACCAGGCCCCCCGCATTGGTTTTAATCTAAAACTGATTGCCGAGCAAATTCAGTATAGAAAAAAATTTGATGAAAAAATTTTATTTTATCAAATTGGAACTGATAAACTGGAATATCTTTATCAGCAGGCAGATGATGATCTTAAGATGGTAAACACTTTAAACGATCTCAAAATTGAAGCCCTTCTTTCCCAAATTAAAAAAGTTCTTGAACAATATATTACAGAAGCCCATAAAATCATTATTGATTATAATACTTCTAATATTATTGAACCAGAAAAGCTATGGAATGATATTATAAAGGGAAAATCCTATTTATAACTCAGTTTTTTTAATGAATGAGTACCAAACAGCTTCCATTTAAGGAAAAAGCCCCTTTCAAAGGGGCTTTTATATATTTGAGATAGCATTTCTACTCTCTGAAATTATGGTCATTTTGGCATTGCCATTTCTACTTGACCATAATTGGGAGAAGATATATTGGAAACCAGGTTTAAAACTTATAAAACCGGTTTAAATTTAAAAGTGATATAATAAATTTTGGAGAGTATTTATGCGGTTTTCAATTCGCTGGGCCTTTTTACTGGGATTTTTAGGATTGATCTGGGGAACTCAAATAATTACGAATACCTCCTCTTATTTTACATCCCAGAAAGTACTAGACCAACATGCCAAAGAGATTATGACTAATATTGCTGAACTTGCCATGGTAGAATCTCAAAATCATCTATCCTATGCTTATGAGGCGGCCGTCTTAACCACGCGTTTAATAGCAGATGATTTTATGGGTGAAGGAGCTGATATAATAACGGCAGTTGAACGATATTTTTTTAATCAGCTGGAATTGCACCCTCATTTTACTGGAATTTATTTAGGCTTTCCAAATGGAGATTTTTATGATGTCCGAAACCATTATAGAGGAGATATCTCCTGTATTCGAACAAAATTTATTCAAAATCAAGGGACTTTTCGCTCAATAAAACTTAAATGGAGGGATTCTAATTATAAAATAATCGATAGCGCTGTGGATTTAAACGATACCTATGACCCGCGCCTCCGCCCCTGGTACAAAAAAGCACTTGAAAAAAAGAAAATTGTCTGGACTGATCCTTATATTTTTTACACTTCCCAAAAACCAGGAATTACAATCGCTGGTCCAATTTATAATCCATCAGGCACTCTGCGATGTATTATTGGAGTTGATGTTGAGATAGATCAGCTTTCCACTTTTATTGCCAAATTAAAAATAGGCAAGAGCGGAAAAGCATTTATGCTTAATAAAAACGGAGATGTAGTGGCATTTCCAAATCTTGATCAATTAAGATATGTGGATAAATCCCGGTCTAATAAAATTCGTCTCGTAAAAATCAATGAACTGGATGATATATTGAGTCGTAAGGCCTTTATGTCGATAAATAATAAATTTGGTGAAAAAATCTATGATAATCTGGAACAACCCTGTTTTGCCGGTTTCGAGTATCAAAACAAAACCTACCATACTATGTTTATCCAGTTCAGGGCGTTGCAATGGCCGTGGATTGTCGGCGTTTATCTGCCGGAGGATGATTATCTGGGAGCTATTAATAATAATAGAAAATTTAATTTGCTGGTGACATTTGTAATGTCGCTTTTGGCCACAATACTTTGTATGGCTCTATCCAAAGGGATTATACGTCCCTTATCTTATCTTGAAAAAATGGCTATAGCAGTTAAGAATGACAATTTTACGACTCAGTATAATATCAAATCAGTATATAAGGAGATTCAGGAAACAGCGGATTCTTTTTATTTAATGAAAAAAGATATTCAAAAAAGTTCAAAAAAATATCTTGGAATTTTTAATAATATTCAGGATGTCTATTATGAAATTACAATTGAGGGTAAGCTGCTCGAGGTCAGCCCCTCTTTGCTGAAAAGTTTTAATTATACTCGGGAGGAATTGATTGGGTCTTCGCTATCTGGAATTTTTGCCAAACCTGAAGAAAGCGATAAACTGATTCAGAACATTTTAAATAAGAAAAAAATTACGGATTATGAAGTGGTTTTAAAGAATAAAAACGGGCCATTAACCTATGCTTCCTTAACTGCTTCTTTAATAACCGATGAACATGGAAATAATGAAATCATTATCGGATCTCTTCGCGATATCACCCCGCGCAAAATAGCTGAGGCAAAACTGCGTCAATACAAGGATCATCTGGAGGAAAAAGTTAAGTTAAGAACTCTGGAACTTAAAAAGGCAAATGCTGCTCTAATAAAGGAATTTGAACAAAGACAAATTTCGGAAAAAGCGTTACGGGAAAGTGAAGAAAAATATCGAAGTATTCTGGAAAGTACTGGTGAAGGATATTATGAATGCGACCTTGATGGCAAATTCACTTTTTTAAACAACACTGCATGCAAAATATTAGGTCATCCCTGTGATGAACTTATCGGGCAGAATATGATCAAATATATTGGTTTAAAAGATCAAACAAATGTTATGCATTTGATGAATCTTGTATCAAAGGACCATAAAATAATTAATAATTTAAAAATTACCATTATTCGTAAAGATAAAACAAAAATTCCGGTTCGTTTAAGCATTTTGCCAAACAGGGATTATGATCAAAAAATTACAGGATTCCGTGGAATTGCTTATGATATTACTCAACAGGAAGAATCTGAAAAACAAAGAGTAAAACTTGAAGAACAACTAAATCATGCCCAGCGAATGGAAGCAATCGGAACTCTGGCTGGAGGGATCGCGCATGATTTTAATAATCTGCTTATGGGTATTCAGGGGAATTTGGCAATTCTTTACCTTGGAATAGAACCGGATAATGATCTGTATGAATACCTTGAAACTATTGAAAATTGTATTGACAGCGGAGCTTCACTTACCAGGCAGCTACTTGGTTTTGCCAGAGGTGGTAAATATATTGTGACACAGACCAACTTAAATGAACTTTTACAAAAAGCAGCAATTCTTTTTGGTCGGACAAAAAAAGAGATTAAAATCCATGGGAGCTATGAAAAAAACATCTGGCTGGTGGATGTTGACCAGGGTCAAATTGATCAGGTTTTGATTAATCTGTTTGTCAATGCCTCCCAGGCCATGCCGGGCGGTGGTGACCTTTATCTTAAAACTGCAAACAAAACTCTTGATCAGGATTTTGTAAAACCTTTTAATGTGAATCCAGGAAAGTATGTGCAGGTATCAGTTAGTGATACAGGAATCGGCATGGATCAAAAAACTTTAAAAAGAATATTTGAACCTTTTTTCACGACCAAAAAATTAGGTAAAGGCACTGGTCTGGGGCTGGCCTCGGTTTTTGGTATTATTAAAAATCATGATGGAATAATTTATGCTAAAAATAAAAAAGGACAAGGCGTGACATTTAATATGTTTTTGCCAATATCCAAAATAGCATCTAAAGAATTAAAAACTCAGCCTAAAGAGCTGAAAACCGGTCATGAAACCATTCTTCTTGTGGATGATGAAGAGTATATTCTGGATGCCTTTACATTAATGTTAAAAGATTTAGGGTATTTAGTTCATACTGCAATTTGCGGCAAAGAGGCTGTTAAAATATATAATGATAAGATGGAGCAGATTGATTTGGTAATTTTGGATATGGTTATGCCTGATATTTCCGGCGGTGAAATTTTAGATATACTTAAAGAACTGAATCCCCAGGTGAAAATTATTATTTCAAGTGGTTATAATTTAAAGCATCTGGCAAAAGAGATGCATAATAGAAAATTTGATGCATTTATTCAAAAGCCCTTTAATATGCGGCAGTTGTCCAATAAAATAAGAATAGTTCTGGATGGCTGATTTTCCGGTCAGCCATTGATTGTTTTTTAACTGATTTCATAGCTCTTTATGATCAAGGGCCTGATCTTATCAAGATCTTCTGATCTTTTCAGAGTGATCTCAATGTCACCGGTACCAACATGCCGGGCTCTTTCAACTTTACGGATGAAACCTGCTTTTGGTGAAACAGTTTCAGAAGACAGATTGATATATATCAACAGCCTGTCAATTTCCACTGGAATCATAATGCAGGCAAAATTTTTAAGACGTTTAAATGCTAAATATGATATTAATTTTTTTTGCTGAACATCATCGCCCAATGCCATAAGAAAGGATTTCAGAGCTTCAAAAAGATCAAACAGGTTTTTATTTGATTTTTTCAAAAGTTCAATAAGCGCTTTTTGATCAGGGGTTTTATTATTAATACTAATTATTGACTGTGAATCATATGATTCAATAGAATCTGATTCAATACTGGAACTGATTAATTCCAGCAATAAAAAACCAATATCAAATTGGCGATATTGGATAAGCTCAATATTTCGGCTGATTTGACGGATCGCATGGCGGTCATATTTTGAAAAATCACCGGCAATACAAATCAGCCGTAAATTTGGCCAGTAAATTGTCTCGGCAGATTCTTTTCCAAGCAGCTTAAATACCAAAAGTTCAAAATTCGCACGATGATCAGTCAACCAGTCAAGATAGTACAGGCCTTGATGAATTATATTTTCGTTCAATGCCCGCTGATACATGATAATAACAGGGCTTCCATTTTCATCAAGACCTATTGTATTGATTTTGCTTTGTTTATCATTTTTAATTGCATATTCACTATCAAGCAGCTTAACTCCAAGCATTACCTCCAGATTTTGTTCTATCAAAGTTTGAAGAGATTTTTCCATAATTACAGAATGTCCCTCAAGTTCTTTTACATGTGTATCTCCTATTCGAAATAATTTAAGAGTTGTCATATTTTCTCCTGTTAGATGGAAATATTATTTAGTGCTGACCGTGAACCGCAACAATTGCAAAAGCAAATAAGGTGCCAACGCGAATAAGATACCCAAAGCAAATTCATTTATTTGTCATTTTTCCTGAGATAAAATCACTTCCAGCGTCCTTGATTTTCCCTTAAGTTTTATATAATAATACCGATAGAATCTTTGATAGGGAAAAATAAAAATAGATAATCAGGCAATTATTTATGAGGAAATTATGAAAATTACATGTTCAAACTGTTCTAAAGTGTATAATATTCCGGATGAAAAATTACCAAAAAAAGATTCAATTGCCTTTAATTGCCCGGCCTGTAGTCATAAAATTAAAATTCAATTAAAAACCGGTTCCGGTGGGGAAAAGCCCCTGAACAAAGAATCATCTTCCAATAACAAAAAACGAGTGGTTTTCAGCCCGGTTTCAGACAAAGACCCAAGCCGGCTTTTTGGTGATGACTTAAAAAAAAAGATTATACAAACCCTGGACAACCTACCCCCAATGCCCAAAATTGTAGACAAATCCAGACAGATAATGGCTGACCCCCAATCCGGATTTAAAGATATCGCTCATATTATTGAAACCGACCAGGCTATTGCCGCCAGGGTTTTGAAAATGGCCAAGTCAGCCTATTACGGCTTACGCGGAATGGTCAGTTCAATCCATCAGGCCACGGTTGTTTTAGGTTATAAGGCTTTGGAAGAACTTATTACCATGGTGGCTGCATCCA
>JASFBJ010000338.1 GCA_030149585.1 Desulfobacterales bacterium
GGCTGATAGCATGATTAAAACCTTCCTTAATACTTCAGCAGTTGACATCGCAACCTTCCCTGCTTCTTTAGATAATGAAGCCAAAACTTTTGTAATTACATATGTTTTTATTTGCTGTTGTCGTGTATATATATTTTAGGGCCTATACCAAGTCCTGCAATGGGCCTGCCTTTTTGGAATGTATATCTGCCAGTTGTATCGCTTTGAATTCAAAAACTTAATTTTATCGGCCGTACTTTTTGTAAGTCACTACAAATTCATCATTATCCGGTGTTGTGGTAAATTCACATGCAATGCCATTTTCTTTACATGATTTGATCATGCGCAAGATGCCCTTACCACGTCTTTCCATGTAGCCATAACCGGTTAGAAACGATGCAATCATCTGGTTGCGTGTGAACTGACGATAGAGCATGTTTTTAACATTGATAGTATTGGGAAGGCATCCTGGAGAACGTATTTCCAGCCTATCGCTAAATAAAAACAGCCTGATTGCTGCTCCTGTAATCGTATAATCCCTGTGACAGACTGCATTGACAATTCCTTCTCTGAGCGCATCAATGGGGTAAAGATAGTCATCTTTTCGCTGTATGCCACGTTCCAGCTCGACGCTTTGCGGTATAGTCAGTTTTAAAAAAGCAATGGCATCCTCAATCAGTTCATCCAGGGTCCCTGTCAGGTCTTTCTCACGGATAGTATCAGAAAGGAAATCTTTACCTTTATAAGCTCCGCACTGTACGGCGTATGAAGGAAAATACTTCTGCGGATTTTTAGCGAATGCGAGAATTCCTCCAAGAGAAGGATAGAGCGTTTTGTCAATGTCAATCAATAGAGACAGGTTTAGCATCTCATGGAAAAGGGCTTTTTCATTTTCTTCATTCAGCGGGCTTTGGCCAAGCCTGGAGAGATATTTATTAACTTTATTTATGTTGATGCTATCTGTTGATGACTTTAAAACCGGAGTTTCATCAAACTGGAAGATGTTTCTTTTTTGAAATAATCTTAAAAGTTCCTGCTGTGTAGGCGTTTGTTTGGTTGAACCGACTCTTATGAAGTAAAGCCCACGACTGGTCGAATAAGCCGTGTCGCCGCGCGGGATGGTAACTGTAATGATTTGGTTTTTTTTTATAACAACTTTTTCGATTACAGGTATTATAGAAGGTTTGACATTATTTCTGCATATATTAATAATAAATTCTTCTATATCTTTTCGAATACATCCTGTTATTTTGCCGGAATCATCAACACCAATTAGGATAATTCCACCTTCAAAATTGGCAAAAGCTACAATCTCTCCAGCTAAAGCAACCGGATGAACATCATCCGTTTTAAATTCAACTTTTGATGACTCTCCATTGCGGATGATTTCAAGAAGTTCACTTTGTTTCATAATTTACCTATATTTCAAAGTCTATGCCGATAAAACAATATCCGAACAAGGGACATTCGTGCATAACCTGCATAAGTTCCTTAGAATGTAAAGACTTTTGCATAACTCCATTGAAATCCTCTGAAAAAACGATTTAATTCCGAAGTTATACTTTTCATAATTGCCGAAGTATTTCAGAGGAATTGATATCTTTCAGAGGTATGACAAACGTATTATGGTCAAGGGGATACGATTTTATACCTGGATAGATAATAAAAACCTTTTCAAGATTAAGATCCTGTTGTGCAATTTTAATCGACTTTGTCATACGGGGAGCATCATTGCATTTGAATTCAAATCCGAAACGTTTTCCATTTTTAAACAGTAGTAGATCAAGTTCAGCACCACCGTGGGTGCCCCAGAAGTAAAAATCATCAGCGCCGGTTGCTTTTAATACTTGCTCAAGTGCAAAGCCTTCCCAGGATGCACCGTATTTGGGATGCTGGAATAGTCTTTTGGATGAATTGATTGAAAGCAAGGCGTGTAGCAGGCCGCTGTCTCTTATGTATATCTTCGGTGATTTGACTTGACGTTTTTTGATATTTTCTAACCAGGGTTGTAGTTGTCTTACTACATAGGAACCCGACAAAACATCAAGATATCTCCTTGCGGTTCCTTCAGAGCTGCCCAGTGATCTTGCGAATTCCGTCGCATTCCAGATCTGACCATGAAAGTGGGCTGTCATGGTCCAGAACCTGCGAATGGTCATCGCCGGAATCGTAATGCCAAGTTGAGGAATGTCACGTTCCAAAAAGGTTTTAATGAAGTCATTGCGCCACCTGAAACTTGCAGCATCTGTTTTAGAAAGATATGAATTAGGAAATCCGCCCCTTATCCATAGTTTATTAAAATTATCGCCGTTTATTTCACGTAGGTCAAAGCCGTCCATTTCGATAAAAGACACTCGTCCTGCAAGAGACTCCGATACATTTTTAACCAAATGGGGGGAAGCGCTGCCAAGGATCAGATATTTTGTTTTTTCCCTGTTCCTGTCAACAAGAACTCTTAGAACCGGAAAGAGGTCAGGCTTCCGCTGTATCTCATCGATGATGACCAGCCCGTCTATACCTTCAAGTGTAAACATCGGGTTTTCAAGACGGGTCAGATCTACAGGATCTTCAAGGTCGAAATATTCAGCTTTTATTTCTTTAGCGATAACTTCTGCTATTGTGGTTTTACCACATTGCCGTGGGCCGAGTATCGCTGAAATAGGACCGTGCTTCAATCCTGATCGAATGCTTTTAAGATAATGCGGTCTGTATATCATACTCTAATTTTATCCATGAAAATCAGAAAGTCAATAGCCGATTTACACGGTAAAGTAGAGACCTTATCTTATTCCATTCGACCTCTGGATAATTTTCTAAAGCTGAGTCCCCAAAGTCTGATATCGAGCACACCGAATTCATCCTTCAAAAATTCCTTTTCAACCTTTAAAAGTCTGATGATATCTTCGTGTGACAAATTTTGTTTCATCTTCATAGCTCCTGATGTGTGTCAGTCTCAAATGTTGGCACATAGTGACGCGCAGTTTAGCTGTTTTGCAGAATAGTCGGGAGCTCTTTCAGTGCTTTTTCTACAGGTAGAATGTAAATGTTGTCTACATATTCCTGCCTTGAACCGCCATACAGCATGTAGAGCTTCGCTTCGGGATAGTCATTTGCAAATGATTTAAGCCCGTTAAGATCTTTTTTTGAAATGCGGCTGGAACGTTTTATTTCAAAAGCAAGAAGACCTTTTGGGCCATAGAGAATAAAATCAACTTCAACACCATTACTTGTTCGCCAGTAATACAGATTATAATCATAATTATAATAGTCATTGATGGCGGATAATTCTTGAAAGCAAAGGGTTTCAAGGCCGGGTCCTTCAGCTTCTTGAGGAGAATCAAGCGGTCCCATAGGGCGGAGTGTTCTAAAAATACCAACATCAAAATAATAAAATTTAGGATGAGATATCATTCGTCGCTTTGCCCTTCGAGTAAAGACGGGAAGCAGGGAGGCAAGAAGAAGATCTTCAAGTATCGAAAAGTAGTTTTTAACACGCATTCTTTCAATGCTGGATTCCCTAGCTATCTCAGAAATATTCAATACTGATCCCTGTGAAAAAGAAGCTGTTTCAAGAAAACGTGAAAAACTGCCTAAATTCCTTGT
>JASFBJ010000109.1 GCA_030149585.1 Desulfobacterales bacterium
TTAGTTTTCTGGAATGTACTTTCCGGAAATTATACGAGGTGCATAGGCAGTAGATACAGCAAAAAGGAATTTACTCATTCGGAGCCGGGGACCAGCGGCATGTCATTTTTACCGCATACCAGTGGTGTCGTTCACTATCCCAAAAATCAGAGAATATGTATGATTGGCATCCAGATGGCACCCCATACACTCGGCACAATTTTAAATCAGCGTGTCAAAGGCATTCCCCAAGAGCTTCGCAGGGCGATAAACGGTGAGGAAAGGAAGTTCTTTTACACTTGTGAGACCATAAAACCCATGACGGGTATCGTCCTCCAACAAATGCTTAACTGCCCCTATGAGGGTGATATCAGACAGATATACCTTGAAGGTAAGGTTATGGAGCTAATTGCGATAAAACTAGCCAATAATGACAAAGGCGATTCCCTGGAATTTTCAAAAAGCCCTGATGAAGAAAAAATACGACAGGCAAAAAATATTCTCATTAAAGACTTGGAAAATACGCCCAGCCTCCGTGATCTCGCGAAATGCGTTGGCCTCACCCATACCCGCCTCAGCAGGGGATTCCGCAATATTTACGGCATGAGCGTGTTTAGCTATTTGCGGGCGTATCGACTGAATTACGCTCAAATGCTTCTGCAAGATAAGGACATGAATATTACCGAAGTGGCTTATGCGTCTGGGTTTAGCAGTCCCAGCCACTTTGCGAAGGATTTCTTCAAATGCTACGGCGTTCAGCCGAGGCTTTATCGTAGACAAATCTTATAGCCTTTTTCCCTCTTTACCGCCCAATTTGATACAGAGGTATGCTGATCTGAGAAGTATTTTAAACTTTTACCTTTCCAAAAAGCGTGAATGCAAGTCGTTTGAGGCTGCCTTTTTGTTTATGTCGCCCAATTAATTTTGGCGAGTGAAACAGCAAAATTTTATAATAAAATCGCTTTTTGTTCCGCAAATGATAAAAAAATTCCTCATATGTTAGCACTGGCAGTCATTTTTGGATATTTAATGGTGTCAAAGGGATAAAAGGAGGAAAGATCATGAAAAAAAACAAAGGAAGGTTTAAGTTGGCAGGTACTCTGGCTGCGATATTTGCAGTCACATTTGGTATTAACTTGTTATCGGTTCATCTTGCAGCGGCCCAGCAGGAGAGGATGAAACAGGTAGTAGCCCAGGAGGAATATGAGCTGGAGACTATTACTGTTACTGCCCAAAAGCGAGAAGAAAACGTCCATGATGTGCCCATGAGTGTGTCTGTTTTCTCAGATATTCAGCTTGAGGATGCCGGCATTGAAAATACCCTTGATCTTACGCGTTTTACCCCAAACGTATATATGAAGTACAGCACTGCCGGGAATATTATCGTATTTCGAGGTATCTCGGCCTTTGATACATCCATATATAGTTCTGCTGGATTTTATGTGGATGATGTTTGCTATCCTCTCCATTATATGCACAATCCCGATTTTTTTGATATTGAACGTGTTGAAGTTCTAAAAGGTCCTCAGGGAACACTCTATGGAAGAAATAGTGAATCAGGGGTTATCAATATCATCACCAAACAGCCGGATAACGATCTGAGAGGGAAAATCTTCGGCGAATACGGAAATTACGATACCTCACACGGAAATATTGGCAGTTACCGGACTGGAGGCAATATCAGCGGTCCTATAGTAAGGGACAAATTGTACATAGGGCTTGCCGGGCAATGGGAAGATTCGGATGGTTTCATGAAAAATGAATATAATGACGATAACAAAGCGGGTAAAATAGACCACTTAAACGGTCGGGGCACCTTGCGATGGACACCAACAGACCGATGGGACATTACCTTGATTGGAGATATTATGGATGATGATGATGGCAAGGGTTATTACAGATTCCTCACCGGTCCGTCTAAAACAGGTCGTCATGGAATTGCATATGATGGCGAAAATTACTGGAACAATGAAGGCGATGGCCAGACGCTGCGGGTTAAGTATGAAGGCAATGTATTCAATCTTCTGTCACTTACCGGCAGGAGTTACTATGACAGTGAAAGGGGGTCGGATTTTGATTGTACCTCCGCTCCCTTTGGAAATAATATCTTTGAATTTGAAAACAACCTTTTGAGCGAAGAGGTGCGTGTCTCATCTCTTAAAAACAGCGGACCTTTTCAGTGGCTGGCTGGCCTTTATGGCTTTACAGAGGATACCGACGTAGCTTTTGACATGCAAAGACAGAACCAGGCAATGAAGCAGATCCGTAACACAGAGATGGACATCGATGGCTATGCCATTTTTGGACAGGGCACTTACACCCTTTTCGACAAACTCCACCTGACAGCAGGTCTGCGCTATGACCATTTAGATTTAGAAGGCGAACAAGAATTTATAAGTGCAAATAGTATGGAAAAATATAATAAGGGTCTTGATTATGATGAAGTTTTACCTAAATTCTCTTTAGCTTACGATTTTACCCATGACATCATGTCCTATGCTTCCGTCTCAAAGGGATATCTTGCCGGCGGCTACAGTTATAATTTTGCGACCGGCCCGGAAAATTTTACCTATGACCCGGAATATACCTGGAATTATGAAATAGGAGTTAAAACATCACGGTTTGATAAAAAGCTTAAGGCCAATTTGTCGCTCTTTTATATTGATATAGAAGATAAACAGGTTACCGAATATGTCCCTGGTGTTATGGGCGCACGAAAAATTACAAATGCCGCTGAAGCACACTCTCAGGGGGTTGAATTGGAACTACAGGCGCGTCCTGTAAATGGTTTAGATTTGATCGCCGGCTTTGGATACACTGATACAGAGGTTGATGACTGGGTTACCACCGAATTCAATAAGGGTACATCTCAGTTTGAACAATACGACTATACGGGCAACGACCTGCCAAACGCCCCCCAATACACCTATAACTTAGGCGTGCAGTACCGCCACCAGAGCGGTTTCTTTGGAAGGGCGGACCTGCTTGGGATAGGTGATTTTTATTTTGATGCAAAAAATACATTAAAAGAGAGCGCATACCAAATTGTCAATCTTCGTATGGGTTATGAAGGAGAATCCTTTGATATCATTTTCTGGTGCAAGAATATGTTTGATGAAGAATTCGAAACGATGAAAATACATTGGGGTGGAAACGAACTGGGCCACGATGGTGAACCCCGAATGTTTGGCGTAAAAATGACTTACCGGTTTTAAGCAAATTCAAACAGGCAGCAAATTGAGAGTATTTTATGCCGGAACGGCAATAAAAGGAACTGAATATGAAAGCAGTAAAATTGGTGAAGGATGGCAGGCCTGTGTGGTTAACTCTTTGGCAATCTGGAGGTTATAGAATGAGTTCTAATGGAAAATCCCTGAACAACTATCCCGGCTATGCCCCTCTTGTGAACACATTTTTTGGGGCGATTCATTGTAATTTGTTGCTGGTTGCGACCGAACTGAAAATTTTTGACCATCTAACTGAGCCGTGCACGTCGTTAAACATTGCAGAAAAAATTAATGGTCACCCAGAGAACATCAGACGATTTCTAAATGCTCTTGTTTCTGTCTATTTGCTCTCTAAATCTGACGGCATTTATTGCAATACGGAACTGGCAAACAACTATCTGGTTTCTTCTGAGGAAACTTATCTTGGAGGGATGCTGCTTGATTTGGCGCAAATGCAGATGCAAAGTTCGGAAGATATGAAGCGTCTGGTACTGGAAGGACCGCCGGATTTACGTCCTGAGCAAATGATTGGGCGGGAAGAAAGGTGGAAGCAAGCTGCGAAAAATCTGGTGCCTTATCAGAAGGCTGGTGTCGCCAGTCAGGCTGTCGCCATTGTTTCGGCTTTGCCGGAGTTTCCTGCATTCCGAAAAATGCTTGATCTCGGTGGTGGCCCCGGAATCATAGGACTGAGCATTGTATCCAGCCATCCACATATGACCGGTGTGCTTTTTGATTTGCCAATGGTTGTTGGTGCTGCTGAATCAGAGATCCGCAATCAGGGCATGGAAGATCGAATGTCTGTCCTTCCCGGCGATTACAACATAGACTCTTTTGGTGAAGACTATGATCTTGTGTGGTCGAGCCTCAATCTCTATTACGCTAAGAATTTAACCGTGCTTATCCGCCGTATTCATGAATCTTTGAATCCCGGTGGGGTTTTTGTAAGTATTCATGAAGGACTTACTGACGAAAAAACAAGTCCCCCGGATTTTGTTCTCAGCCGTCTGGCTCTTTCTCTTCGCGGGCAGGAACTGGTCTTTGAGCAGGGTGAAATTGCTTCGGCGATGCTTGATGCAGGCTTTCAGTCTGTTGCGAGTCGCACAGTCCGGACGCCCCACGGCCCGGTAGATGTAGATATTGCCAGAAAAGCCCCACAAAAGAGCTAAACATGAAAAGGATTCTGCTTATAATCATTGTTCTCCTTTGCAGCATAAGAGGGCATACCTATGCGGCAGAGCGGCTGGAGCGTCTTGTGATCACGGGTCCGTCCGTATCCGAGACGTATCCGCTTCTGCGTATGAGCGCTGTTTCGAAACTGCGTGAGATTGCCGACAAAATCGAGTTTATTCCCTGGCATAGTACAGATCAGCTTAGGGCCATGATCGCTGCAAATCAGGTTGATTTTGTTGTTCTGACCACGGTATCGGCGGCTAATCTCTATAACAAGGGGGCACAAATCAGGATTGTCAATGTTTTTTATCCGTCCAGTACCTGGATTACTTCGGCAGATCCTGATGTTCACAGCCTCAAGGATTTAAAAGGAGCTGAGGTGGTGTTGCCTTTTCGACCCGGAGACATGCCAGAGATCATTCTCTCCGCTGTAATTTCGCGGCAGGGCATTGTCCCGCACCGCGACATCCGTTTCAGGTATGTGGGCTCGCCAATGGATGCGGTACAGCTTATGTTGCTGGGCCGCGCTATGCATGCGTTTCTGTCAGAGCCCGCAACCTCGATGGCAATCTTGCGGTCAGCTTCTATTGGAAAAAAAGTAAAGGCTCCGTTACTGCGAAAGAGTATCGATATGCAGTATGAATGGGGTCAGGCTTACCCTGAACGTCCTTTGATTCCGTTGGTGGCTGTTGCTGTTGTTGGTAACAGGGCCGCCAGCCCGGAAGTTGTGCTTCGTTTTCGCAAGGCATACAAGGAATGCGTTTCATGGTGTCTGAAACACCCGGAAGAGACAGGGAAACAGGCTGCGGCTCTTTTCCCGGGGTTGCGGACAAATCCGGTGGCTTCAAATATTAAAGAAACCAGATATCGGATGCAGACAGGTACTGAGGCCAGAAAGGATATCAACTTTTTTTTAAGTGTTCTTAAATCGGAAAATCCGGCCTGCATCGGTGGCAAGCTGCCTGATAGAAAATTCATCTGGACTGCGCAGTGATGAGGGAACATGGTTGCAGAGCTATGAAGATTTCCGAAAAATTGCTTGCTGTTTTATGTTCAGCGACAGGTATTTTGCTGTTGCTTTTTTTATGGCAGCTCGCTTCCGAAACCATGTCCGGGCTGGTTATCGCTTCTCCTGAAGATACGTTTCAGGCATTTGGTAAAATATTGACCAGAACTGATTTTTTGTCTTCTCATTTCTGTATCAGCATGCAGCGCATTTTTTTCGGCGTAACTCTTGGGGCAGCTGCAGGATTTGTACTCGGAATTCTGGCCGGAGTCAGCAGACCTTTTCGGCTGATGCTTGAACCTTTTCGCTGGGTTCTTATGAGTGTCCCGGCCGTTATCGTCATCATGGTTTCCATGCTCTGGTTTGGAATGGGTTCTATAATGGTAGTTTTTATTACGTCAGTGCTTCTTTCTCCGATTATCTATGTGAGTACGATTGAAGGTATGAGTTCGGTTGATCCTGATCTGCTTGAAATGGCTGCAATATATCGTTTTTCTTTATGGATAAAAATTCGCGATATCTATCTTATGTCTATTGCCGCTCCTCTTGCTTCTGGTGTGGCCATTGTTGTGGGCAATGGTGTTCGGGTTGTGATTTTGTCTGAAGTTTTGGGGGCAAACGAGGGCATTGGGTATGTTTTGTCTTCGGCCCGCACAAATCTGGATATCCCGGACCTCTATGCTCTTGTCCTTCTGAGCCTTTTAATCGTTGGTATAACAGACTTTTTTTTACTCAAGCCGGCGCAGCGCCGGCTTATGCGATGGAGAGTCCGAAGTGATGATTGAATTTGACAGGGTTACAAAGAAATACAAAGATCTGACTGTTTTGGATGATGTTAGTTTTTCGATCTCCAGAGGGGAAGTGGTCGGAATGTCCGGTCAAAGCGGAGTAGGCAAGTCTACCATACTCAAATTGATCGCGGGAATTCTGCAGCCCTCCAGCGGCAGAGTTAGAATTCAGGCATCCCGTCTTGGATATGTTTTTCAGGAGTCTCGGCTGATTTCATGGAAAACAGCTCTGGGCAATGTAACCCTTCCTCTGCGTGCCAGAGGGATATGCCCGTATGAAGCCAGCGCAACAGGAAGGCGCCTGATGGATTGGCTTGGGTTGCATGGTTTCGAGGATACTTTTCCTGCCAGACTTTCAGGCGGCATGCAGCAACGTGTAGCTCTTGCCAGGGCGCTGGCTATAAAACCGGATCTTTTGCTCATGGATGAACCATTTAATGGCCTGGATCCTCATTTGAAAGATAACATTTTCAATTTACTTGAAAAGAAAATTGAAAAAGATCTTACAACAGTTCTTTATGTTTCGCATTACTTAGAGGAGCTTTCACGGCTGGCATCCCGAACCATTCATTTTAAAGGAGGTAAATTGACGTGACCTCTACAGAAGCATTTTGGAATGTACTTCGAGAGTTCAGAGATGACACCCTTATTATTCAGATAATCCTTACCATCGCGGCATCAATCTCTGTCCGGTTGATTCTTTTTCGCCCAGGCAAGCGGACAGATTCGTTCACAAAGATATTTCTTTCCTTGCGTTTGCATGGAACGGAGTCGCCTGTTTTATCATCTACTGCGGCAAGAGTATGATTGCGAAATTTTTGGGCGGCCCTTTGTATCTTGTGATCGCTTTTCTCTTTCTGGTCGACCTGTTTTTTACGAAAAAAACAGAGTTCAGTTTTCCAGATAAGGGCTGGCGGCGCAACATGCCTCTTTTTTTTAGTGATGGTGTATATGGGCATAGTTAGAATCAACGATACCAGTGGTGCAACAATTGCAATTCCCGTATTTGTTGCATTCCTGATCGTAGGATACAGATTATATGAACCACTGAAACTCCTGATGGCCGAGTATGCCATTTTGCACTATATGAATGTAAGCGTGAAAAGAATCATCCAAATGATGTCCGGCATAAAGCTTGGAATCTTTGATGTACTACAGAGTCCTCTGAGAGCTTCCGAAGTAGCATCCAGGCTTGAACTTGATCCGGTCAATACTGAAATTTTTCTCAATTCTCTTTGCATTATAGATATTGTTGAAAAAAATCAGTCCTTTTATCAGAACATGGAAGATACAAATGCATATCTGGTTAAGGACAAGCCGGAATACATCGGCACAATGCTTGAATTTATGAAGGAACAGATAATTGATGTTATGGATCATGTTCCAAAATTGGTAAAAAATGGTCCTGACCCGGGGATTCTTCCAGGTGATTTTTCATCTCCTCTTTTCTGGGCAGAATCCACAAGAAGCAATGCTGCATGGATAATTGCCGGTGGCTTTGCCCCTGCCCTTGAAATAATCACCAGTCTTCCGGAGTTTAATTCATGGGAAAAAATGCTTGATCTTGGAGGAGGTTCGGGCCTATGCTGCATTTCCATTATTAAGGCGCATCCTTCCTTAAAAGGAGTTGTTTTTGACCAGCCGCCTGTTGTACCTGTTACACAGGAATTTATAAAAAAATACAACATGGAAGATCGTATTGAAACAATGGCAGGCAACTACCTTGAAGATTCCATTGGTCAGGATTATGACCTGATATTCGCATGTGCAACACTTAATTTTGCAAAAAATAATCTTGATGAATTATTCCATAAAATTCTGAATGCATTGAATCCGGGAGGGTTATTTATAACTTTTCAGGATGGAATGACCCATGATAAGACCAGACCTGATGTAATGCTGGGGCACACTCCCCATGCCCTTGCCATGGGAAAAGATATGAGTTTTAACCAGGGTGAAATAGCAGAGGCCATGATTCGTACAGGATTTAAGACAGTTCAGTCCCGCACCCTGAAAACACCTTTGCATGATATGGATCTTGATATTGCAAGGAAATAAAGGGTATGTCATTATATTGCTCTATTATTTTATGATGTCAATAACCATGGGGGCTATCGCCTGTCAGGCAGGGCTTCTTATCTTTTGAAAAAGGAAAATTAAACATGGAAAGTAAACTTTCAGGAGTTCCTGAAACAATGCTTATCCCTCTTTGGGCACGGGCCCAGGAAACAAGGCAGGATAACCCGATCATAAAAGATGAAAAAGCAGTGGAAATGGTTTCAGCCATTAATTACAATTTTTCTAAATTTAATAAAGCCTGGATGACCCAGGTTGGAGTTACCATAAGAACTAAACTCATTGATAATGCCGTATATGATTTTTTAAAGAGGAAACCAAAAGCCATTATAATTAATTTAGGGGCTGGTCTTGATACTCGTTTTGAACGTCTGAATCATGACAGCATTAAGTGCTGGTATGACATTGATCTGCCTGGCTCAATTACCCTGAGACGCAAATTCGTAACAGAAAAAGACAATAATAAATTCATTGCCAGATCAATTTTTGATTATACATGGATAGATGAAATCAACCATAGAAACAGACCTGTGCTGATTATAGCAGAAGGGTTATTTATGTATTTTTCCGAAGATGAACTCAAACCGTTTTTTAATAAATTGATTAAACATTTCAAGGGAGCAGAGATGCTTTTTGAAATGCTCGCTCCATTTATGGTGGGAAAAAGCAAGAGGCATGAGACTGTGAGCAAAATCAGCAGTCAATCAGAATTTAAATGGGGATTAAAGGACAGCCGGATAATGGAGTCATGGAATAATAGATTAAAATTTAAGAGGGAGTGGAACTACTTTGATTTTCATAAAGATAGATGGAAATGGGTCGGGGTCATAGCAAGATTACCGTTTATAAGACCTAAACTGGCAACCAGGATTGTGAATATTACATTTGTGTGAACTTCTAAATATCACAGTTCTTGTAATTATTAGCCTTCCGGATTCAAACAATCAAGGATGGTTGTATCGAATACACCTATTCCTTGATCAAGGTGAAAGAAATTCATCTCTGGCCTGTAGAAAAGAAACAGAGTGTCTATTGTGATACCTGTTTTCAACTTGCATTTTTCAAAACTCAATGCTATTGTGATTTATTCGGATAATTCACAATAGCATTGGGGGTATTCCATGGAACTTGCAAGACTTCTTAATATCACAGATCTTTTGACCAGGAAATCTTTTTTCCTGTTTGGACCCAGAGCAACCGGGAAATCAACTTTAATCAAACAGCAGTTGTCTGAAACTGCTACAATTATTGATCTTCTGGATTCCAGATTGTATCTGCGGCTATTGGGTTCTCCTCATGACCTGGAATCCATAATTGATTCAGCACACAAAGACAAAATCGTTGTTATTGACGAGATACAACGAATCCCGGAACTTCTCAATGAAGTCCACAGGCTGATCGAAAATAAAAAAATCACCTTCCTGCTCACCGGCAGCAGCGCCAGAAAATTACGCCGGGGAAAAGCAAATTTGTTGGCTGGTCGGGTATGGGAATCGGGGATGTTTCCCTTAACCTGGAAGGAAATAACTGATTTCGATCTTGACAAATTTCTTCACTATGGCGGGTTACCAGCAGTTTATTTGAGTAATTATCCTGCCGAAGAGCTTGATGCTTATGTCAACACCTATCTGAAAGAAGAAATAATGGCCGAAGGTCTTATTCGAAAATTACCACCGTTTTCACGATTTTTGCGCTCCATTGCCCTGGCAAATGGTGAGATGATCAATTTTACTAAACTGGCAAACGACTGCCAGGTACCGCCATCCACAGTCACTGAATATGTGTGTCTTCTTGAGGACACTCTGGTGGGCTGTCTCCTGCCTGCCTGGACAGAATCCCGAAAGCGCAAAGCAATCAGTACAGCAAAATTTTATTTTTTTGACCCGGGTGTGACCCACATGCTGGCAGGAACCCGGATACTTGACCGCAATTCCAACCTGTATGGTAAGAGTTTTGAACAATTTATCTGGATGGAAATACGGGCATATTTAAGTTACACTCGAAAAAAATGTGAACTTGCATACTGGCGTTCCAGCCATGGTTATGAAGTTGATTTTTTAATTGGTACGGAAACAGCTATAGAAGTTAAGGCATCACAAAGAGTGTCCCATCGAGACCTTCGAGGGCTAAAGGCCCTTAAGGAAGAAAATATTTTTAAAAAATATATTCTTGTGAGTCAGGATATGATCAATACCCGTAAAGGCAATTTTCAAACCCTTTACTGGGCAAAATTTCTAAAGGATTTATGGGCAGATAAATTTTGTTCCTGATCTTTTTTCCTAAACCTGGTATTGCATCATCACCAACACTTACATGCTGTCAAAAATTCTTTGTAGTTCCTCAACCATATAAAGGGGAAGAGAGAGCAATTTGAATGTGCCGGACGCTCCTGGCAAAGAAAAATTTGAATCTTGGATGGCCGGCAGGTCGGCATTGAAGCGGACTCCAAATTTAACTCCCTTTTCTTTAAAAAATACCTGCAAAGATTTCAGGGTTCCGGTTTTTCCAGCCTTCACCTCCACCGGAAAGATCATGCTGCGGAAAGCCTGGACATAATCAACCTCGG
>JASFBJ010000339.1 GCA_030149585.1 Desulfobacterales bacterium
AACTTCCCTGCTCCTATAAAATTTAAGACGAGGTGTTATATGCTGGACATGATAAGAAAAACCATGTTAACCGGCGTTGGTCTGGCTCTTAAAACCTGGGATGAAGTGGAAAACCTGGCCAAAGAACTGACAAAAAAAGGTCAGATGACCGAGCAGGAAGGGCATAAATTTTTATCTGAGATAAAGGATAAATATTCTGAAGCTCAAGAAAAGCTTGAATCCAGGGTGGATCAATCTGTTAAAGCCTTTTTAAAAAAAGCGGATGTAGTAACCAAAGATGAATTAAAGGGGCTCAAAAAAGAAATTCGCGATCTTAAAAATATCATCACCACTCTTTCCGACAAAGAATAGATAATCATATTTTCATCTCAATGAGAATAAGGCGCTAAAATTAGCGCCTTATATGGATTATCATTTTTTTCTGGCAGCGATCATCTCCTGCTGGGTCTTTTTCAGAGTTTCCCAAAGCTCGGTCACCTGCTTTTTTGTCTCTTCCAACGAACCCTGATTATTAACTATATAGTCGGCATACCCTTTTTTCTCCTCGATCGGAAGCTGATTTGAAAGAATGGTGGCTGCCTGTTCCTTTTTAATTGAATCCCTTATGGCCAGTCGCTCAGTGAGTTCTTCCTGGGGGATATAAACCAATAAGAGTTTGTGAAACATATACTGCATATTGATCTCAATCAGCAGAGGAATTACGACCTGTATAATGGCATTTGGATCAGCGGCTGCGATTTCATTTACCTGTCTGACAAATTCTATTTCAATTTGAGGATGAATAAAACTTTCCAGCTTTTTCTTTTTTTCCAGATCGCTGAACACAATATCAGAAAGTTTTTTACGATCCAGTTGCTGATCTTTTTGCAATACCTGTTTGCCAAAAAAATCAACTATTTGTTGCCATGCCTTTTCTCCAGGTTCCACTACCTGCCGGGAGATAACATCAAAATCAACGATCGGCGCTCCAAGCTCTTTGAGCATATTGGCAACCGTTGTTTTTCCACTGGCAATTCCTCCGGTTAGACCCAGTAAAAGCCGGTTATCCGTTCCTTTTAACTTTTCCAGCTGATCCATCTGGCCGTATGATCCTGGAAATGCAGCTGATAAATCCCCTTCAGCTCCGGCAAAGGAAATCGGATAACGGATGCCGCGGCGATAGAGGGATTCCAGACCAGCAAGGGCTTTTTCCATATAACCGGCAGGCAGAGCCATTACCAGATCTTCATCCTGAGCATGGCCGTAGCGCCGTTCACCATAACATGGAATCGTCATGGCAGGTTTGCCGGTTAAATAGCATCTGGCAATGGCATCTGAACAGGAAGATTCCCCCACACAGGAAAAGTGCATTGCTTCATAATCTTCAAACTGGAGGGCGTTGATCAGCAGCATGATTTGAGCTGGATTGGCATAAATCAGCACAATATCCGGTTCAAAAGGTTTATAGACCAGAGGCGCCATAACAAGGGCCTTATATTTTCCTGTGGGCACCCGCTGAAGGGAAGCCTCATATTTTTTGCCCTCTTTTTTGGTTTTTACCCAGACAATACTGCGAAAAGTACCATCTGTAAACATTTCCGGCAGGTCGGTAAGACCTATAATCGAAGGACACATGGCAGTTAAAAAATCGTTAAGATCAGCCCCTATGGTCCAGTCAAAATTCCGTACCAGAGTTATCATCTGACACATTGTCATTTTGTGGGGTGGGCGGCGCATAAAGGGTATCTGTTTCAGTTCTTTTTTATCCTGCAGCAATTTAAATGCTACTGGAAAAGATTTCAAACGCATTAAAATTTCCATCCTGCGAACCAGTTTTTCCCAATCTGTTTTATTACCCATTTGATTTCCTCCTTTTTTAATTAGAATCCTTGCTCTTTACGAAAATATACCGGTGTGTAATTCCCTGATTTTAAAGCATTTAGCAGATCTGCTTCATTTTGAATTAAATCAGCAAATCGGGTAGCGTATTTACCTACTTCTTTAACCTCATGAGCATCGCTTCCGCCTGTGATCGGCAGGCCCATGGTGTCGGCTACCTTTAAGGCAAAATCATTTTCATCTTTAGTAACCTTGCCGTTTAAAACTTCAATAGCATCTACTGACTGAAAAAGCTCCCGGGTCATTGCCTTTTCAGGTGTCAAACCGATCTGGTCGGCGCCAAACACCAAAAAACCCCGAATTGGATGGGCTGCAATCATAAAACCTTTATGAGCAGCAACCTCTATTTGCAGATCGGATATTTTAATAATACCCTGAATGTCCGTGGGGAGCCCAAAGACAAGCACATCTCCCTGGTCGGTTGTAATTTCATTGGCGCCCAAAACCAGGAAACCGTGTTTTTGACGCAAATCCGCAATCTGTTTGGGCTGCCATAAAAAATTATGATCAGTCAGGCAGATGCCGTCCAGTCCTATTTGTTTAGCTTCGCTGATAAGATCATCCACCGGGGCGGAACTGCATGGCGAGGCCGGGCTGGTATGAACATGCAGATCAATAACCAGTCCTTTTTTTATTATTTTGCGCTCTTTTATGGGAGTATAAATCCTGGTTTTTGGGGGGATTGTTTTTGCTGTACCTTTTGTTTGTGTCAAAGCCGTTGGAAGTGCTGTTGAAATTGTTTTATTAAGAAAATCTTCAAAGCCAAGGTCCGGGCTCTCTTTTTTAGCATCTTCCCACTTAATAACCAGGGCAGCCTCTTTGGCGCTGTGACAGCACTCCATCAATAAATTGGCAAAGTGGCGACAGGATTTGCGCCCTACAACCTTATGAACCTTTTCCTTTAAACCAGGTTCAATTTTATAGCCGACAGCTTCCTGCAAAAACTCAATGGCCCTTGGACATTCAGGGGTAGTCCAGCGATTCCATTTACCTTTAATAGTTAATATTTCAAGCTTTGCAACACTAACTTTAATATCTATTTCAATACTATAAATATCATCATCCAGAATTCCGTTAACAGCCATAGTTTCGGGATCCTGACGATGGATACTGATAATTTTTTTCCGCATAAATCTAAGCATAATTTTTATACCTCCACCTGTTATTAAACAGTATTATCAAAAAAAAGATTGAATAAAATTCAGCAGGAATATTATTCAAGCCCATCAATGCCTTCCACCATCTTACTTCCTTTGGCAAAGGCTGCACAGCGGTTATACAGGCGGATATTCTTTTTAACCATCTGTTGATAAAATTTAATACTGCCCTCTAATTGAGCCGGTGTTTCCAGCAGGGTATCTTTGGTAAAGGCCAGGATTACTCCATGGCAGCATTCCTCGACCATAAAAGATAGTTGTTTACAGGAAGTTTTTTCTTGAAGCAGGCCAGGTATAATTTTTAGCATGCCGGGCCCGACCCTAACGCCGATAATTTTTTCCAGGGCAGTTCCAAGCTCATTACACTCTGCCTGAAAAGAGCGCTGAAACTTGCCAAAGGCCTCGATGATTTCAAGATCAGGTAATTTAACCTTGATGGCAACCGAGCCTTGCGAAAGGGTGTCAAGGAGAATGCATTCCGAGCGGATAGTCTCCTGGTCTATCTGCTCAACCATTGTTGAGCGACTTCTGG
>JASFBJ010000340.1 GCA_030149585.1 Desulfobacterales bacterium
GGAATGCATACCACATAGGGTTCCCACGCTGGAGCATGGGAACCAGGCAAGAAGCGACATCTAAAAAGTGTAAACTAAATTTGAAGGATGCCGAAAAAACATTGGTTTTTTAAAAAGCGCTGAGAAAAGACTAAAAATACAGGAGATCTTTTATGGCAAGAGGCGATCAATTGGGGCGTCAATGGAAAATTATTCAAATTTTGATCTCGGCAAAAAAGGGCAGGTCCGTATCTGATCTGGCAGATCAGCTTGAGACAAATCCGCGCTCGGTTTATCGGGATTTGGAAGCTCTTCAGATTGCGGGTTTTCCTGTTTATAATGAGCGAGAGGGGAATAAAAATTTATGGCTGATATTAAATATTGCAAAAAAAGAGATCCCAATTCCATTTACAATAACTGAATTAATGGCCCTTTATTTTGGCCGGGATATGCTTAAGGTATTGAAAAATACCGTATTTCATGATTCTCTTGAATCAGTTTTACAAAAAATAAAAGTTACGATGGCGCCTGAAATTATTAATTATCTCGAACGCCTGGAAGAGAGTCTTGAGGTGGGCCCCAGGCCATATAAGGAGTATGGTCATTTCAAACAGATCATGGAAGGGGTTAATCAGGCCATTATAAATAAACAGTTTATTCAAATAATTTACTATACCATAAGCCGCAAGGTGGAAACCAGGCGCAAGGTGGCTCCCTATAAATTATGGTTTTTTGATGAAACTTTTTATTTGATCGGGTTTTGTGAGATGCGGAAAACTGTGCGGATATTTGCACTGGACAGAATCAGGGAGTTTTGCGTATTAGATGATTTTTTCAAGATTCCTGCTGGATTTGATCTTGATGATTTTATGAAAGACAGCTTTGGGGTATTTCATGGTGAGCCCATTAATGTTAAAATCCGCTTTGCGCCTAAGATTGCCGAATATATCAAAGAAAAGGTCTGGCATGGGACTCAGGAAATTATCGAGCAGAATGATGGTTCAATTCTTTTTACAGCCAAGGTCGCTGGAATCCAGGAAATTAAATTCTGGGTTTTAAGATGGGGAGCTGCTGCAACTGTTATTGAGCCGGCCTTGCTGCGGGATGAAATCCATAAAGAGGCTGCCGGCATGATTTCCGGGTATGAAAAAGGAGAGCGAAAATGCAGCTAAAATCAAAACTTGCGGATGTGGGTATTACTATTTTTGCAATCATGTCGCAACTGGCCAGGGAGCAGGGTGCGATTAATCTTTCCCAGGGTTTCCCGGATTTTAATACAAATCCTGAGCTTATTCAGCTCGTTGAAAAATATATGAGGGCTGAATGCAACCAGTATGCGCCCATGCAGGGTGTGCCCCAGTTGCGAGAGCGAATTGCAGAAAAAGCCAGCCGGCTCTATCAGGCAAAATATAACCCTGATACGGAAATTACCATTACCGCTGGTGCTACCGAAGCTTTATTTGCTGCCATAAGCGCTGTGGTTCAAACTGATGATGAGGTTATTATTTTTGAGCCGGCCTATGATGCCTATATGCCGGTTGTGAAATTGAACGGCGGTATTCCCAGATTTTTAAAGTTGAAATTTCCTGATTATCATATTGACTGGAATGAAGTTAAAGACATAATCACCAGCAAAACAAAATTAATTATTTTAAATTCACCCCATAATCCCACAGGAACTGTTTTGTCTGCAACTGATATGCAGTCACTGCAAGAAATTGTGCGCAATAAAAATATTTTTATCATCAGTGATGAGGTTTATGAGCATATTATTTTTGATAATTTAAAGCATGAAAGCCTGGCAGGTTACCCTGAATTGGCTCAAAGAAGTTTTGTGATCAGCTCTTTTGGCAAGACTTACCATACAACAGGCTGGAAAACAGGTTATTGCCTGGCTCCGGCCGGGCTTTCTGCTGAGTTTCAAAAAATTCACCAGTTTTTAACCTTTGCAGTCAACACTCCCATCCAGTATGCTTATGCAAAAATTTTAGAACAGCCTGAACTTTATCTTAATCTGGCCCAATTTTATCAGCAAAAACGGGATCTTTTTTTGAACTTGCTGGATTCATCAAGATTTAAAATATTAGCCTGCAAGGGCACCTATTTCCAAATGCTTGATTATTCTGCAATTTCTTCACTCCCTGATATTGAATTTGCCAGGGACCTTACAGCCAAATATAAAGTTGCCGCGATTCCACCTTCTGTTTTTTATCATAAGCAGGATGATCATAAGGTATTGCGCTTCTGCTTTGCAAAAAAAGATGAAACCCTTAAGGAGGCAGCTCAAATCTTATGCAAAATCTAAAGATTACACTGATCCAGGCAGATTTGGTGTGGGAAGATATTAGAGCCAATCTGGCTTTTTTTGACAAGGAGATTAAAGCGCTCAGCCGGCCCACTGATTTGATTATTTTGCCGGAGATGTTTAGCACCGGTTTTAGCATGAATGCTGAAAGCCTGGCTCAATTAATGACTGAAAGCGCTGTGGCCTGGCTGCTGGAAACTGCTTTTGAAAAAAATACGGATATTGTCGGCAGTTTGATGATTAAGGAAAATAACAGGTTTTATAACCGACTGTGCTGGGCCAGGCCAAATGGTAAGTTGCTGACAAATGATAAAAAGCATTTATTTTGTTTTGCCGGGGAAGATAAGGTTTTTACCCCGGGTCGGAAAAATATTACAGTTGAGCTAAGTGGCTGGAAAATCAGGCCATTTATCTGTTATGACTTAAGATTTCCCTGCTGGACCAGAAATCTCAGGCAGGAGTTTGATCTGGCAATTTTTGTGGCAAACTGGCCGGCACGGCGCTCAGCTCACTGGAAAACCCTGCTTAAAGCCAGAGCCATTGAAAATCAGTGCTATGTGGCTGGTGTAAATCGTGTTGGAATAGATGGTAACCACCTGGAATATAGTGGTGATTCTTCGGTGATAGATCCTTTTGGAAAGATTTTGTTCAGCAAAAAAGATCAACCCTTAAGCCATACAACTGAATTATCTTTTTCCCTTTTATCTGAGTATCGCAAAAAATTTCCAGCCTGGCTGGATGGTGATGAGATATATTTCAAGGAATATTAATGGCTTGTTTATGTTTTCTTCAAGCTTTACTTATTATTTTTATTTAAAGTGAGATTTTTGCGGTTCCAGGTTAGAGAGCTGTCGGCTTCATGGGAACGCAATGAGCATTGATACCGCCGGCACACCTTGCATTCCGGCTGGTCGCAAGGATCCATATGAACCAGGACACTGATTTTTTGTTCAAAATTATTTACCAGCATTATTTCCAGTTTCCGGGCATCATCATTGGCTTTGACAAGAGAAAAATCACGGGGCAGCACCAGGTGCAAGTCAATGTGGATTAGATCTCCTGCGCGCCAGGCACGGAGTTGATGAATATCAATCCAGTATTTTTGCTTATGATAGGATAGCAAGGCTGCGATACGGTCTAATAGCTCAGGGTCTGATTTATCCATTAATCCGGCAATAGACTGCTGAATCAGTTTTCCGCCGGTGAATAAAATATTGAGCCCTACAAGACAGGCAATTGCCCCGTCCATCCATAAAAATCCTGTTATTCGGACTATT
>JASFBJ010000110.1 GCA_030149585.1 Desulfobacterales bacterium
TTATAGCTACATTGGTAGAGGAGATTATTATATGGGAAATCGTAATCCACTGATTGCCGGGAACTGGAAAATGAATAAAACCGGTCCAGAATCAGTTGCGACAGCAAAAACAATCGCCACTCTGGCATCTAATAGTCCTGCTGAAATTGAAATAATGATTGCCCCCACTTTTACTGCCCTTGCTCTGGTTGCAGAGGTTATCTCTTCCAGCCGGATCTTTTTAAGTGCCCAAAACCTTTATTGGGAAGAAAAAGGCGCTTATACAGGTGAAATTTCAGCAGATATGTTATTAGCAGCTGGATGCAGCCATGTAATAATCGGGCATTCTGAAAGGCGTCTTTATTTTGGCGAGACAGATAACACAATCAATAAAAAAATCAAAACAGCGATCAACGCCAAACTCATACCTGTTTTTTGTATTGGTGAATCTGAAGAAGACAGGGAATCAGGCAAAACATTTTCTGTTCTTGACAAACAAGTTAAAAAAGGGTTAGAAGGATTTTCTTCAACTGCGCTGGCAACGCTGATTATTGCTTATGAACCGGTATGGGCTATTGGAACCGGCAAAACCGCAAGCAAAGATCAGGCCCAGGAAGTGCATCTGTATTTGCGCAACTTGATTGATAAATTATTGGGAAACACTCTTGCAAATTCTATCAGAATTTTATATGGTGGAAGCGTAAAACCGGATAATATTAAAGAGCTAATGGCCATGCCGGATATAGATGGCGCACTGGTAGGTGGTGCAAGTTTGGATCCTGAAACCTTTGGTAAATTATTTAACTATTTAAAATAGCAGAATTTTATTATGCCTTTATTTCTAATTATAATACATGTAATCGTTTGTTTTGCTCTGATAATGATTGTTTTGCTTCAAACCGGAAAAGGCGCTGATATGGGTGCTGCATTTGGAGGTGGCTCCAGTCAAACCCTGTTCGGCAGTTCCGGAGCTTCCACATTTTTAAGCAAAGCAACTACCTTTGCAGCTATTATTTTTATGCTGACTTCTTTAACGCTGGCTTATATGGCAGATAAAAAGAACAGCCAGTCGATTATGTTGCAGTCAAATCCAGCAGTTGAGCAGTCAGCTGAAAAGCCCGCAACTCAAGCTGATCTGCCAACAACGCCTCCAGCTTCGGCTGATGACCAGACCAATGAATGATGACTATGCTAAATGATGATCATTGGCTGAAAAATGTGTAAAAAAAGCCGAAGTGGTGGAATTTGGTAGACACGCTATCTTGAGGGGGTAGTGGCTTACAGCCGTGCCGGTTCAAGTCCGGCCTTCGGCACCATCCATAAAGAATTAGCCGCAAAGCCAAAGGGTTTGTGGCTTTTCTATTGTGGCAGGTTGTATAAAGGTTGCGGATTATCAAGGGCATTTACAGCCCTTCGATTATTGCTTGGAACAAGGTGTCCATAAATAAATCAACGGTTATCTGAATGCTTGAATGTCCAAGCTGTTCTTTGACGGAAACAGCGCTTTCACTATTGCTCAGAAGCAGGCTTGCAAACGTATGTCTTATATCATGCAGCCGCATTTCTCTTATGCCGGCTTTTTTCAGAACCCTCTTTTAAAGATACGCCGGATATAATTTTGTTCCATATATTTTCCGTTACGATGAAATATTATTTCAATAGCTTCGTCCCCGTTCCTTAGCAGGAATCATATCGAAAAACTCTGCAAATACTTCAACGTCACCCCCGACGAACTCATGACCATCATTCCGGGTCCTCCCGAAACTCAATCTTAAGATCACAATTTGTGATATCTAATTTAATTTTCATGTTGACTACCTGACTATTTTGTATTAAATTAGCCGTATAATTATACGGAGGTAATGCACATGGTAGCATATGAACGTTCTGAAATTATTGCCTCAGGCAAGGCGGCAAAGAGGCTGGGCGGACTTCTGACCGATATAAAATCCGGCCGTTTGAAAAAAGCCGTTATTTCTCGGAATAGCGTCCTTGAAGCCGTAGTCCTGCCTGTAGAAGAATATGAACGATTGGAAGAATCTGCCGATATTTTAGAACATTTGAGTATTGCAAGGATTATTGCGCAAAGAAAAAAAGAAAAAGCTGATATATCATTGGAAGAAATGCTCAAAGAGGAAGGTATAAATCTGAATGAATTATAATGTGAGACTTATTCCTTCAGCCCGTGAAGACTTTAATAAACTGGACGGTAGAGAGAGACTTATAGTCGCAAAGAAATTGAAGAGGCTTTCTTCCAATCCTTTTTTAGGACAAAAATTGGGCAAACGTGCAGGTATAGACCTTACGAGATATTTCAAGCTTTATGCCGACAAAAAACGTCTAAGAATCGTATATAGATGTATTGGAGACCAGGTCGATATTGAAATTATTGCTATCGGCCCCAGGGAAGGGCTTGAGGTTTATCGAAAAGCTGAAAAAAGAAAGAGCGAAAAATAAAGTTAAGGGCTTTATGATATTCCTTCCAAAAGTAGGTTGCAAAAGCGTTCTGGCCAAACTTGAAAAGGCTTTGAAACAAGAGCAATGAAGGATAGGTAAAATAGCGGCTTAATGTGAAAGCCGAAGGCGTCATTTGGCTCCTTCGGCACCATCAATAAAGAATTAGCCACAAATCCAAAGGGTTTGTGGCTTTTTTTATAACTTCTCAAAAAATCAAATTGGAGAAAGGAATTACTTTTTTACAGTCTAATAATTAAAATTATACGATCAGAACGAATAAAAATATTGAATAATTAAAGATATAAACATACAACTTTTGTATCTAATTATAGATCGGGTAGATTGAACAAGCCTAACCTAAATCTGTGCGCCTACTTGTGGAAATTATTTCGTCCCCATGCTTTTAAAGCGTTAAACCCTTTTTCAAGGTCTTCCATTATATCTACAGCATTTTCCAGACCAATACTCAGGCGTATTATGGTTTTATCCGAATATTGCGACCCGCCGGAGCGTTTGTATCGGCCAGCAGTTATAAGGCTTTTATAACCTCCCCAACTATAACCAATTCCGAACAGATCAAGTGAATTTATAAAAGAAGCCATTTCTTTTTTTGAATAATTCTTTTTGAATATAAAGGAAAAAAGGCCGGAAGAGCCTTTGAAATCTCGCTGCCAGATATGGTGCTGGGGATGGTCCAATAATGCCGGATGAATAACGGTTTTTATAAGATCAACAGTTTTAAGCCATTTAGCAATTTTAAGGGCGGATTTTTCATGCTGTTTTAAGCGTACCACCAATGTTTTAAGTCCTCGTAATGCAAGATAACAGTCGTTTGGTGAGGCAATAATGCCCATAATTTTATAAAATTCTTCAAATATTTTGGCAGTTCTCTTGTTGACCGTAACAGCTCCCAGGAGAACATCTGAATGGCCTGAGATATATTTTGTAACCGATTGAATGGATACATCAATACCTAATTCAAAAGGTCGGAGAAAAAGAGGTGTTGCCCAGGTATTATCAAGTACGGTGATAATCTGTTTTTCACGGGCAATTGCTGTAATAGCAGGAATATCCTGGATTTCAAAGGTGTTTGAGCCGGGTGATTCAAGAAATATCAGTTTTGTATCAGGCCTTAAATATTTTATAATATCTTCACCAACATCAGGTGGGACAAAGCTGATCTTTATATTATATTTTGAAAGAATTTTGTTGCAAAAAAGGACTGTGGGTCTATAAACATTTTCACACATCAAAATATGATCACCGCTTTTTGTAAATGCAAGCAAGGTGTTTGTAATGGCGCTTATGCCTGACTGAAATGCCCGGGTCAGATATCCGCCCTCGAATTTTTTAAGAGCTTCCTCAAAAGCTCTCTGAGTAGGCAGCCGGTCGGTTCCATAGGTAATACCGTTATATTTGCCTGAATGTGCCAGATAAAAATCTTCATAATTTTCAAATAATACGGTTGAACCATTATAAACAGGAGGATTAACTGTTTTTACTGTTTTACCATTTATTTTATTATGATATTCAGGGAATTTGATAAGATTTGTTGCATCCTGCATTATTATAAAATCCTTTTAAAATTAAAGATGTAGCAATGGAACGTTTATCAAAATTGACAAAATTATTCGTACCTGCTAATTTCACCAAATCTTTTAGTATAGTGTAAATTAGCCTGCAATATAAATTCTTGAAAATTACAACTGTTTTAAATTTTTCAAAAAGCCGGAGCTTGCAAATGGTAATAATTGAGCAGCTTAACCAGTTTTTGAAAAAAAAGACGCTGCTTTTCGGTGAAGTTAATTCCGGCAAAACCGGCAAGACCCTTGAAATTCTGGATATGTTTTTGCAAGATGGTCAAGGGCCGGATATCATAGTTTTGGATCTGGCTCCTGAGCGGGTTGATAAAGTGGGTGGTAAAATGAACTTGCCGTCTTATTTTAATGGAATCTACTTGACCGATTCAATCAGCGCTCCCCGCAAAAGCGGTAAAAATGAAAGGCAGATCCAGGATTTGGCCAAAAAAAATGCCGCAATTATTGAATTTCTATTTAGCAAAGCCCTTTCCCAACCCCAGGAAATACTATTTATAAATGACGCAACTCTTTATCTTCAGGCTGGCGATTTTACAACTTTCAGTACTTTTCTGGAAAAATTTTCCACTGTTATCATTAACGCTTATTATGGAAAAAGTTTTTTGGATTGTCAGCTTTCCAGACGGGAGAAAAAATGGACAAAAGTTTTGATGAAAATAGTTGACAGATCAATTATGTGTTATCCTTTAAAGAAAGAGCAAGCAGAATAATATAGCTATAATAATTTTCAGATCATGTTATTGATCACGTGATCTGAAAAAAAGATTCTTCAAATTCCGGGCGGTTTTTATAGCGCTTCATAAAAAAGCCAGGCTTTTTGTCTATATTTTCAAATAGAGCCGGATCCACCTCAATCCCTGCCTCTTGCAAGACATCTATAATATCATCAATTTTAGGGGGACAGCCTTTAACTGCCAGCATCTGCTGAATATCAGGATTATCCTTATTTGCCTGATACATACATTTTCCAAGGAGAATGGTTTTTTTCATACCTGGTGTGGGTTTCATCATCTTTCCGGTCAGTATTTCCACCTTGTCCCAGGGCTCTCCTTTCCAGGCCGCGCGGATGGCTGTTAATATAAGCCCGTTAACATTGGAGCAGTATGTACACATGGAAAGATCATATTTGCGGTAATAAATTCCGGTAAGGCCCATTTTTGCAAGCGCAACCGGCAATTCACATGTATCATTTTTTGTATAGGCAAAGCTGTGCTCATGAAGGCTGGCTATTTTTTCGATCGGCTCTCCAAGTACCTGGATATCGGAAAAATCCAAAGGACGTTTATGGTTTTTTGCTGCATGAGCCAGGTGAGGCACCTGAGTTGGTTCATAACCTAATATTTTAGCCCCCACCAGATCTGCGGCCAGTACATCTCTCGAACCCACCAGAATGTTGCTGCGTCTCATATAACCGTCAAAGGCAGGGCCTCGTTCAGCCGTATAAATGCCATCTAACAGAGTAAACATGGGGGGCATTTTATCTGCCAGCCGGGCGACCATATAGTGGAGATCTTTTTTGGGATCTGCGCTATGACATTTTTTGCGGGAGGGGATATCAATCATTCCTTTTAGATTTTTTATGCCAAGGCTGACAACAGTTTGGTTATGTGATTTCATTACCGGCAGATCCACTACAAAATCACTGTGCAGGATATCCTGGTTGAAGTTTAAAACAACACCATCTCCTAAATCCAGCTTTTCAAAGGGTCTTTCCATGATGTTGATTGCCTTGACGCCATATCTTTTTTTTAAAATACCATATCCCAAAGATTCAAAGGCATGGACCGGAGTTTCGCGATCTTTGGGGTCTTGCATCACAGTGCCTTCACCTATCGTAATATCTTCAACCCCATATTCTTTTAAAATAAGCACCATATCTTCAATAACTCTTGATGTTGTAATAACACCCCATTTGGGGAATATTGTGGCTTTTGTCCAGAAAACGATATTGGGTTTGATGAAAACTTTGGCTCTGGCAGGCAGATTTTCAAGTCCATTTGAGAGTTCAACAGCCTTACGGACTGATTTTATGGGGGATTCATAACGCACAACAGATACAAGAGATTTATGCATGGCAGGCCTCCTGAAGATATTTTAAGTTTATAATTTTTTTCCGACTCCAAATATTTGAAATATATATTACTATCTCATTGAATTGTCAAAAGTTACTTGACTGTTGCTGCCAACTGACTTAATTATCAAACTATAAAAAAAATATTATTTATGTGAAATAATCACTCGAAAGGAGAGTACACTTTTATGCCGTTTTCAATTGCTCTGGCCGGCAAAGGTGGTACTGGAAAGACCACCGTGGCTGGAATGTTAATAAAATACCTGGTTAAAAAGGGGAAAATCCCAATATTGGCGGTTGATGCTGATTGTAATGCCAATTTTAATGAAGTTCTTGGTCTTGAAGTCAGCGATACTTTGGGAAATGCCAGGGAAGAGATGAAAAAAGGGATTGTTCCAGGCGGAATGACCAAAGATGTGTTCATGTCCATGAAGCTGGAACAAGCGATCGTTGAAGCTAAAAATTTCGATCTGCTTGTAATGGGTCAGCCCGAAGGTACAGGTTGTTATTGCGCGGCTAATACATTATTGACAGGTTTTTTGGAGCAACTGCTCGATAACTATCCTTATATTGTTATGGATAACGAGGCAGGCATGGAACATATCAGTCGTTTGACCACTCGTAATGTTGATCGGCTTTTAATTGTCTCTGATACTTCACGCCGCAGTTTGCAGGCTGGAATCAGAATAAACAAGCTGGCACGGGATTTGAATATTGGTGTTGGCAAGAGCTTTTTAATTATTAATCAGGTTCGAGAAACTATTTCAGACAAAATGCTGGCTATTATTGATAAGGAAGGGCTGGAACTTGCTGGAACTATACCTGCGGATGATTCTATCTATGAATTTGATTTAAGCGGTCGGCCGACTATTGAACTGGCAGAGGATAATGCTGCATTGCTGGCCGCGTATAAAATATTTGACAAGATTTTTGATTAATTTATTATAATAGATTTCAATATAAATAATTTTATTTAAGTTATTGGTTCAAAACTTTAGGTAGGCGTAAAGATGGTGAGTTTTCCTTAGGATTTTTTCCTCTTTTCCTTGTGAAATTAATTATCGAAAAATTTGTATTTACCCTCTGTATTTACCTATGGATTGTGAGAATAGCTAAGATGAAAAAGACAGGAATTTTATACGATAAGCGTTTTTTATTGCATGATACCGGCCCCTATCATCCTGAAATGGCTGCTCGCTTAGAAGCCATCATGCAAGGCATAAAGTCTGGTGGTCTGCTTGAAAAGCTTATTTCAGTTTCAGCGAAACCTGCAGATCTGAAATGGATTGAAACTATCCATGAACCAGATTATATTCAAAAATTCAAGGAGGTTTGCCTGTCGGGTTGTCGGGAGTTTGAAAGCGCTGATAATCAAATTTGTTATGATACTTATGAAGCGGCCAGGCTGGCTGCAGGTGGTGTTTTAGAAGCTGTTGATATGGTTATGGAAGGTAAAATTGATAATGCTTTTTGTGCTGTCAGGCCTCCGGGGCATCATGCTGAATCCGGCCAGTCCATGGGCTTTTGCTATTTTAATAATGTTGCGATTGCAGCCCGGGTTTTGCAGCGTAAATGGGATATTAAAAAAATATTAATTATTGATTTTGACGTTCATCACGGCAATGGTACCCAGCATCTTTTTGAAGAAGATCCATTTGTTTATTATTTTTCTACTCATCAACACCCTTCATTCGCATTTCCAGGAACAGGCAGGGAATTTGAAAAAGGCAGGCTCGCCGGGCTTGGGTTTACAAAAAACTGTCCACTTTTACCTGGACAGGGTGATAAAGAACTCAAGAAAATTTATAAAACCGAGCTTTTCCCTCTTTTTGCCGATTTTAAGCCGGAATTTGTTCTTCTTTCAACTGGTTTTGACGCCCATATTGATGATGTGATGTCGGATCTTAAATTCAGTTCTGATTGTTTTGAATGGATTATTAAAGAGATTATTAAACAGGCGAACCAATATGCCAATGGTCGGATTATTTCAGTTCTTGAAGGGGGATATTCTCTGGAGCGTTTACCTGAACTGGCCAAAACACATGCAGCAGCTTTGCTTGATGGCTGATTTTTTACAAATAAAAGTCTAATTTTTTATAAAGCAGGAAATAATGTTGATAGCTTATTGATTGTTTTTTTGCATAAACTTTTTAAGGACATATGGAGGAAAAATGTTTGTCAGCAGATCAATGACACGGAAAGTTATCACGATAGACAAAGAAGCAGATATTTTTGAGGCCCAGGCCAAAATGGCTAAAAATAGTATCAGACACCTTCCAGTGGTGGATAAGAATAATTTTTTGATAGGTATTATAACTGATCGGAGTATCAGAACTGCCTTACCTTATGATCTTTTTAAAAATCCTGCTGATCAGGATGCCCGTAAAAAAATTTCTGATCTTAAAATCAAAGATATTATGACCAAAGAACCCATTACAATTTCACCCATGTATACCATTCAGGACGCTTTGCTACTGATCCAGGAAAAAAAGGTGGGAGCTTTTCCAGTAGTGGATGATAAGGGAAAGTTAACAGGAATTCTTTCAGTCAGGGATCTTTTGCGGGCTTTTACCAATGTTTTGGGAATCGGGGAGCCAGGCACCTTATTATGTGTTTTGGTTGAGGAAAAGGTGGGACAGCTTAAAAAAATTGTAGATGCAGTGACAAAAGAGAACATATCTTTCGGCAGTGTTCTTGTGGCCCGCTATTGGGATAAAAATAAAAGGGCTGTTTTTCTCTATCTTTTAACTTTGAATGTTAGTCGGGTTAAGAAAAAAATGGAAGAACTTGGTTTTGAGATTCTAAATCCAATGGAATGGTATCTTGATCAGTTGCCCCAAAGTACTTGAATCAATAATGGTAAAACAATATCAGGATCTTTATATCTATTATCTAAAGGGGCATTTGGAAACTGATCAAAACCTGTTGTCAATTGATTATCTGGGCAATTGGCAGGAGGATGAATTCTCTTTTCTTTTTTTTTCAATTTCAGCGGAAAACAGGATTGCAAATTTGCTCAAGGATCAACCCCATCTGGATTTGCTTGATAATTTCCATATGAGCTATGATGACTGGCAGGGAGGGGCCTTATCTCCTGTAAGAATTGGTCATTTTTTAATTACTCCGCCCTGGATAGATTGCCGATGCCGGTCTGATGAGCAAAAGATAATGCTTGATCCCGGAGTTGTCTTTGGTACAGGGACTCATCCTACTACAAGGGATTGTCTCAAGGCTATAGATCTGGCATGCAGGGAAAAAACCTGCCGGAGAGTGCTTGATATAGGAACAGGAACCGGTCTTTTAGCTTTGGCTGCTGCCAAAAGCGGAGCGAAACAGGTTCTGGCGGTTGATTTGAACTTTCTGGCAGCTAAAACTGCTTTGAAAAATATTAGACTTAATCAGCTCAATGAAAAGATTATTGTGGTGCAGGGAGATGCTGAAAAATTTATGGACTATCCTGCCGATCTTGTGATAACCAATATTCATTTTGCCGTTATGGAGCAGCTTGTCAAGTCTAATGGTTTTCTTAATAAAAAGCAGTTTATTCTTTCAGGCCTTATGCGCAGCCAGACTCATATTATTGAAAAACAGCTTGCCCTGCTTCCAATAACGCTTATTAAACGATGGGATCATAACAAAGCCTGGTATACCTGCTGGGGTAAAATTAATGGTAATAATTAAATTGAGCAACTGTCAATTTAGGAACGGGGAAGTTAATTTGTCCTCGTTCTTTAGTATTCGTTGAAATAATTTTTAGCAAAAGGTGATAAATGAATATCAAGTGCTGGGGGTCAAGGGGATCTATTCCGGTTTCAGGTGTTGATTATATCAAGTATGGAGGAGATACTACCTGCCTTGAGATTTTGACAAAAGATAACCAGATTATTATTGTTGATGCAGGAACAGGCATTAGGAGGCTTGGAAATCAGCTTATTAAAGATGGCCGAAAAAGTTTCCATTTTCTTTTGACCCATGCCCACTGGGATCATTTGATCGGGTTTCCCTTTTTTAAGCCTTTATTTCAGGCAGAGCATGAAATTCATATGCACCAGGGTCTTTTTCATAAAGGTTTTATGGAAAAAATATTTTCCAAAGTGATGGCTCCCCCCAATTTTCCGGTTCAGTTTTCAGATCTTAAAGCAAATATAATCTATGAACAATGTGATTCCGAAGATTTTACGATTGGATCTGTAACTATAACCCCGATTGCTATAAGCCATCCCAATAAAGGAAATGGGTTCAAATTTACTGAAGATGGAAAATCTTTTATTTTCGTGCCTGATAATGAGCTGGAGTATATTCATAAGGGCGGCCTGGCTTTTGACGAATATGTGAAGTTTTGCTTTGGCGCTGATCTGCTTTTTCATGATGCTGAATTAACTCCAAAGGAGTATAAAACCAGGAAAAAATGGGGACATTCCAGTTATACATCAGCCCTTAATCTGGCTTTGAAAGCCGGTGTTAAAGAGTTTGGTCTGTTTCATTTAAATCAGGAACGAATAGACAGCGAAGTCGACGCGATTATATTGGATTGCCATAAAATAATTGCCGACCAGGGTGCTGACCTGAAATGCTATGCGGTTGGCAGTAATATGACCTTTGAGCTTTAGGAACGAGGACGAATTAACTTCCTCAACTATGCATCACAGCTTCAGGCCATCTTTGCCCGATCTAA
>JASFBJ010000341.1 GCA_030149585.1 Desulfobacterales bacterium
AGATACCCCGGCTATCACCTGGTTGAATTTTTTATCCACACACCATCGAAAGGCGCCTAAATCCCAATCAAAATCATCTCCCCGAAATCGCCAGTAAAAATTCCAGGCCATCTTTAACCCTGCCCGGGGATCATCCTTTCTCACGTTGGGAAAGGGAAATCCGGCAACATAGTTAAGTATTCCTCCATCCGGACTCAGTTTCACCCGGGAGGAATACTTCTCCGTTGCCTCACTATATTCCTTTAGAGTTTTAAAGGGTCTTGACTTCACAATTTTAAGCTTAAATCCTCTTTTAACTTCACGGATAAGAGCCGGCCATGCGATATCTTTTATTTTTTCCCAATTATCGGGTCCGATTATATCTCCCGGCTTAACATCTGCCCGGACTTCGGAAAGACCCATCCGAAAACCGGAGACAGTTAATAAAATGGTAACCATCGTAAATAGTCTAAATAGAAACCATATAAAGTTGTAACTATTCAGGTCAATTTTTTAATCTGATTTTTTAACTGGACTAACCGTTTCGTTTATGGCATATTATCGTCATGGACGAAACAGTTGCATGTCAAGGTCGACTCATTCAACAATCAGATCTCTGTTGGTTACGCAATGTTGTTCAAGAGCATCCTTATTGGAGTCGGCATAAAATCACCAGGCATATTTGCAATCAATGGGGATGGCGTACCCATTCGGGACAACTAAAAACCTTTGCTGCTCGAAGCATGATCGATAAGCTTGAGCAACGGGGCCTCCTCAACTTACCTCCGATCCGTGTTTCTTTCAGACGTAGCCCTCGTCCCCCTTTCCCAAAGGGGTTCACTGCTCCCGAACTAAAACAGATTGAGGAATCTCTTAAATACCTTACCCCGTTATCTATCCATATTCCAGCCCAAAACTCATACGAAGACAACTGCGTGGGGTATTATTTAAGCCGCCATCACTATCTTGGATTTAATCGAACAGTAGGTGAAAATATAAAATACCTGGTTCGTGATTGTTTGGGCCAGGATATTGCTTGCCTTCTCTTCGGTTCTGCTGCCTGGAAGACAGCGCCGCGGGATTCTTTTATCGGATGGGACAGGGAAACACGTGAAGAAAATATCAACTTCGTTACCAACAATACACGATTTCTAATTCTACCCCAAGTGCGTGTTCCCCATCTTGCCAGCCATATCCTTGGCTGCATCATGCGCCGCATCCAGCAAGATTGGAGAAATAAATACGCCCACCCAATCCACATGGTAGAGACTTTTGTTGAGCGTGACCTCTTCAAAGGAACCTGTTACAAAGCTGCTAACTGGCTGTGCATCGGACAAACCAAAGGTCGATCCAGGCAAGATCGTCACACAAAATTATCCGTACCGATAAAAGATATCCTCCTTTACCCTCTGACAAAAAACTTCAGACAGGCTTTATGCCGGCGAGAGGCATAATGCTCACCCGCGAACAATTACTCAATATTGCCAAAACCGATCCTGAAACCCTCGTGGATATCATCATGACTTTTCAGGAGCAGATTCAAATATTGACACAACGAGTCGCTCAACAGGAAGAACAGATCAATAAAAACAGTCGAAACAGTAGCAAACCCCCTTCCTCCGATGGAATAAAGAAACCTGGACGCAAAACCAAAAGCCTCCGTAAACGATCCGGCAAGAAGCCAGGCGGTCAAAAAGGCCACAAAGGGCACTGCCTGGAGAAGGCAGAAGAACCGGATTGCATCATTCCTCTTCCTGTAATATCATGCTCCTGCTGTGCTGATCTCTCAGATGTGCCTGTAAGCAGTTATGACTGTCGTCAGGTATTTGAGCTGCCTGAACCAAAAATCGAAGTGATCGAATACCAAAGCGAAATAAAAATATGCCCTCAATGCGGCAAAATTGCCAAAGCTCCATTTCCCGAAGGAGTTAATGCTCCCGTACAATATGGACCGAGATTTCGGGGGATGCTTGTGTATATGCAAAACCAGCATTTTATCCCCTCTGACCGTTTGAGTCAGTTAGTGTCTGATCTTTACGGAACATCGCTCAGTGTAGCGACAATACTTGATGCCTCCTCACGCAGCTACAACAACCTTGCTCATTTTGAAGAATCTCTAATCGATGCCTTGGTCAATAGCAAAGTGCTTCATGTTGACGAAAGCGGCGTACGGACAACAGAAAAACTTTACTGGCTGCATAGCGCCGGCACCGAATCATTAACTTTTTATGGTGTCCATGAAAAACGTGGAACTAAGGCAATGGATTACTTCAATATCCTGCCCAATTTTAAAGGTCGGCTCATCCATGATTTTTGGAAACCATATCTCCGTTATGATTGTGAGCATGGCCTATGTAATGCCCACCATTTACGCGAACTTACCTTCTTATTTGAGCAACAAGAACAAACATGGGCAAAAAAAATGTTTACGCTCCTCTTGGATATGAACGATTTTGTCGGGGAACAATGCAACCAACTAACCCTTGAACAAAAAGAGCCATGGCTCAAACAATTTCATGAAATCCTGTCGGAAGGGTGGAAAGCCAACCCCTTGCCTGAAAAACCTCAAAAAAAGAAAAGAGGCCGGCAAGCAAAAACAAAATCTCAAAATCTCCTGACGCGCTTTGGCGACTTTGAGGATTCGGCGCTCGCATTCCTGCATGATATCAATGTGCCATTCACCAATAACCTTGCCGAACAAGATATTCGTATGATCAAGCTTCGCCTTAAAATATCCGGCTGCTTTCGTACCGTTCAAGGGGCTGAACATTTTGCCCGCATTAGAAGTTATTTCTCCACTGCAAGAAAACAAGGACGAAACATCCTTGACTCAATTACATATGCCATCAAAGGCAAACCTTTCCTGCCTGATGGCTCTCTTTAATTCAGAAATCGACCTGAATAGTTACTAAAAAAGAATAAATAACATCCTTATTTTTGGCCGGCTAATTTTTAAAAAAAGAGGGCATGATTTGATTCTATTTGAATATCAACGAGTTAGGAATGTATATTGGGGATTTTTTTTCTTTGGTATAAAAATTGCTATCCTGTAAACGTTTAAGCGTATGCTTACATAAATTTTTTACTTAATTTAATTACTTATTGGCAAGGAGGTGAAAACATGAGGTTGAGGAAAATTGCCTTTTCGGTAATATTAGCGGTTGCCATGATGCTGCCGGCGGGAGTGGCTATGGCGGCTCCATCTGTGCAGATCCAGACCCCGGTGGATGGAACGATTTTTCCAGGTCCCTGCCCGGCAGCAACCCCAATAAGAGGAATTGCAAGCACAGACTTCATGCAAGACAGATTGGACATCGTTTTTATCATTGATACATCAGGAAGCATGGGGATGAAGCATGACGGTCCTGGTGGGATAACAAGGATGGAAGCAGTCCAGCAGGCCACCTTAAGTGTGCTGAATAACTTTAATTCCTCTGTAATAAATGTAGGAATAGTTGAATTTAGCACTGAGGGATTTACTGGGGGGGGTGGATCAAGAATCGTGCAGAGTTTGACCAACGACTATAATGCCGTGGAAAATGCAATCAATGGGCTGCAGACCGGGACTAC
>JASFBJ010000342.1 GCA_030149585.1 Desulfobacterales bacterium
CCAGGCGGGATGCATCGGCGCTTAAAATGTCAAGTTATTTTTGTGCGAGCCCTAACTGAGAACAAAAACCAGGGAGGTAAAAAATATGGCCGATATAAACAGCAACCAGGAAGAGGTTATTGCAGTTACACAGGAGTGGAGTGTTCCTTTTAAGCATTATGCCGGAGAAATTACCGGAAGATATTTAAAGGAACTTAGAGATAATAAAATTATTATGGGTCGGCGCTGCCCCAAATGTAAAAAGGTTCTGGTTCCAGCCCGCAAAAATTGTGAGAGCTGTTTTACCGAGACTGATGAATGGGTTAAAGTAAAAGACATCGGCACCCTGGTTACTTTTTCAATCAATTGCATGAAATATGTGAGTATGCCTGATCCGCCTTATGTAATGGCGCTGATTAAGCTGGATGGAGCCGACACCTCAATTATGCATTTTGTTAAAGGAATTGATCTGTCTGATATTGATAAGGCTGGTAAAAATCTGAAAATAGGAACTCGCATGCAAGCGGTCTGGAAAGACAAAAGAATTGGCAATGTAACGGATATTGATTATTTTATGCCTGTTATAGAATAAAATTGAGGTTAGCATGGCCATTGATTATGATAAAAAAGGAGCGGTTGCCTATGTGACTATCAACCGCCCGGAAGCCATGAATTGCCTGAGCTCACAGGATCTTGACAGCTTAGGCAAGGTCTGGATGGATTTTAAGGATGACAAGCAGTTGCGGGTGGCAATTTTAAGCGGGGCAGGGGATCAATCTTTTTGTGCTGGAGCAGATTTAAAAGAGATGATTCCCATGGTAAATTCGGGAAAATTTACCATTAGTCCCACCATCCCAGGGTTTTTAAAAAATATTAATTGTTTTAAGCCTATTATTGGAGCAGTTAATGGAATATGTATAGCCGGTGGTCTTGAAATACTGCAGGGGACCGACATCCGGATTGGAGTGGAAGAAGCGATTTTCGGTCTTTCCGAAGTTAAACTGGGTTTGTTCCCAACAGCTGGTTCAACCATCAACCTGCCCCGCCAGATCCCCTACTGCTGGGCCATGGAAATTTTACTGGTGGGAGATAATATCACAGCTTCGCAGGCTCTTAAGATTGGATTGCTGAATCGGGTAGTGCCAAAAGATAAGTTGATGACCACTGCTGAAAAATTTGCCTATAAAATTTGCCAAAACGGGCCTCTTGCAGTTCAGGCGGTTAAAGAATCGGTTCTCAAAGGCTATGATATCCCCAAAGAACATGCCTATTATCTGGAGGCAAATTTGGCTAAACAGGTTTTTGGAACAGCCGATGCCATAGAAGGCCCCAGAGCCTTTATTGAGAAAAGAAAACCCGTGTTTAAAGGCAAATAGCAAAAAATTGCCAAAAATAAAAATCAGTGCAATCTCCATTCAACCTCAACGTCTAAAGAGTTTGATATCATTGTGTATAATTTATCTAAATATTATAACTGTCTATTTCCTTTAATATAATATCACCCTCATTAACACCAAGATCATCTGCAACAACCCTGCATTTTGCCTTTAACAGGAAAAATATTGGATGGTTTTCATTTGAAAGCGCCTCATAATTCCCCTGGCCTTTACTAATAATAAATTTTGATTCTTTATAAATATTCTTAAAATCGGAACTGCATGTTTTAAGAATGGTTCCAGGTGCATCCGTCCCTGATGATATTATATTCGCAAGCTTATCAATACCAGCTTGCACAGCATCCTCATACGTGGCATCATTTATAACTGGTTTATCCCTGACAACATATATTACGGGCTTTTTCATTTCCTCTATCAAAATTCGATCAAAAACACATTCTCCTGCATTATCTCCAAGATACAAGATCTTATCTGCTTTATCCAACCTGTCTTTGAATCTATTATAATCGCATATGCCAAAACTTTTCCCAAGGATTTCGACTAAGTCATTTTTTAAATCAAAGTTCCAATTCGCACCAAAATCTATTATGTTTCCGGCAATTGCGATTTTAATTGCAGCAAGAAGCCTGTTATCAGACTTTTCAACCCGGTCTTTTAACGTGGGGTATAATGACAGGGCTGTTTTAGTGCTTTCTTTTTTTAATTTTTTATAAGGGTCTAAATTTCCAGTGATCTCGCTGATTTTACGATAGACCAATCTTCCGGTTTCAGGAGGAGTATTTTCGAGTGGGATATCTTTTAGCATCATCCCCACTTCATCCAATACTTTTTTTATTTTTTTTTCATCATCAGTTGCTATTCTTGCGGCCCTGAGCGCCTGTGATAAAAAACAGGGAAGGCAATCAAAATATGTTTTCATTTTAATTCATCCTCGTGTGGATAAAAATTTTGAATTCTGAACAATTCATTATTTGACTATCTTATTATTTAGACCCATTATATATTATAAGAGGCATATATGGACAGGGTCGTCTAAAGATAGTATAATAAAAATGATTAAAGTCAAGGCTGGTATGGAGGTATTTGAGAAAACCTGTTCATATAAAATAGCTGAATTTTTTGCATAATGCAAAGTATGATCAAATAATATTTATTAAGGGGGTCAGAAAATGAAAGTAGCTGTAAGCTCCACTGGAACAAATTTAAATTCCCAGGTTGATCCGCATTTTGGCAGATGCCCGTATTTTATTATTATTAAAACAGATGATATGAGTTTTGAGGTGTTTGATAATGAAAATATCAACATGAGTGGAGGCGCTGGAATTCAATCTGGAAGTTTTATCGCTTCTAAGGGTGTAAACGCGGTTCTTACTGGTAATTGCGGGCCAAAGGCAATGCAAACCCTTGTTGCAGCTGAAATAGAGGTCTTTACAGGGCATAGTGGAACTGTAAACGAAGCTGTTGAAAAATTTAAACAGGGTGAATTAATGTCCACAACAAAAGCCAATGCACTTGAAAAATCCGGGGTTTCAAATGCAGGTGCAATGGGTGGTGGCAGCATGGGCGGTGGTGGCGGCCGAGGCATGGGCGGTGGTGGCGGCCGAGGCATGGGCGGCGGCGGCGGTCGAGGCATGGGCGGCGGCGGCAGATGTATGGGCGGCGGTATTCAATCAACAGGACTCAAAGATACTGATGTTTCATCTAAGATGGAAACAATAAGCCTTTTAAAAAAACAGGCCGAAGAACTGAAAAAACAGATGGATAATATTGAATCAAAAATCAAAAGTCTGGAATAAAATGTCAATAAGAACTATTTTAATATTTATCAGAACTTGTTGAGATATCAGGACTTAAATAACAGGTGAAATTCATATGAATGATAATTTTGATGCCTTTGTAGATAATCTTCAGGAACAAATATTTGATGAAGCAAGAGAAGCTTTTGGTGAAAAAGGATTTCAGCGATGGCAAAATCCCGTATATAACGGGCGGATGCAAAATTATGATGCATCTGCTCGTGTTAAAGGTGAGTGCGGTGACACAATGGAAATATTTCTAAAATTTGACGGTAACCGAGTCAAAGAAGCTTCCTACTTAACGGACGGATGTGCCTCAAGCTCTATTTGCGGATCTTTTACAACAGAGATGGCAATAGGAAAAAAAA
>JASFBJ010000343.1 GCA_030149585.1 Desulfobacterales bacterium
ACCAGACAGTATAAACAGTGGAAATCTGCGGAACAACAAAAAGGTGGCTTTTCAACCGATGAGCCAGGAAAATACCAGAGCTATGAAGATATTTTTGGAGATTTTTTTGGCTTTTCCGCAGGAGAAAGCGGATTTGCAAACTCAATGGTTGTCAAAGGAAGAGATATTGAATATGAAATAACAATTGATTTTTTTTCGGCTTTAAAAGGTTTTGAAACTGAAATTTCAATGGAAAAAATCAAGGTAAAAATTCCTCCCGGCGTAAAAGAGGGCTCAAAGGTTCGAGTAGCTGGAAAAGGCGGACAGGGTATTAATTCTGCCCATTGTGGTGATCTTTACCTTATTATTCATATTAAATCGCATCCTTTGTTAAGAAGATATGGTGATAACATTCATATGGATGTGCCTGTCACAGTTTATGAGGCGATGGCAGGCGGAAAAATTATAATTCCTACCATTGACGGGAAGGTTAATATGAAAATACCGCCAAAAAGTCAAAATGGTCAAACACTAAAGCTTAAAGGCAAAGGCGCATTAAATCCGAAAACAGGCAATAAAGGTAATCTATTAATAAAACTGAAAGTTTTAGTTCCAAAGACTGAAGAAAAAGAAATCCTTGATGCGGTTGAAAAATTAAATAGCCTATATAAAGAAGATATCAGATCAGGGCTTGTATTTTAAAATATAAGTGATGTAAATATTCCAGGGATTGAAGTAATTCTGCAAATGCGGCAAAGCATGATTGATATGAGAAAACAGCTTGACGCTATTCTTGAAGATATGGCCCGTCATTTTCAGATTGTATTAAAAGACAAAAAAGGTTGATATGTGCAGCTACAGGCCTCAAATAGGGTGATAAAAATTATCCCAATATACATCAAATTTATTAGCTAATGACTGTTTCCATGTTCATGAAATTCAGTAGTATTACTCAAAACAATTCGAAAAAGGACATATAGTCGAGTCTTACGCTTTTGACTCAGAATATATCAGTTTCAAAGGAGAAAAAACTGTCTGCGCTTAAAGATCGTTACAAAAAAATTATTATGCATATTTCGAGAGCACTTTTCAAGTCTCCCGCGCGAATCCCGATAATAGGATTTGCCGTTCTCATTTTTACAGGGACTGCCTTGCTGATGCTCCCTTCCGCGACAAACATGTCCAGTTTTGGATTTGTAGATGCCCTTTTCACTTCCACGTCTGCAACCTGTGTGACAGGTCTTGTGGTCGTAGATACAGGAAATGCCTTTAGTCCGTTTGGACAACTGGTCATTCTATTGCTGATTCAGACCGGCGGGCTGGGTATCATGACATTGTCTACTTTATTTATCCTGATGACCGGCAGGAGACCCAGTCTTGCAGGGCAAATCGTAATAAAAGATACATTCGCTCAGAAAGGAGACCGAAGCATTTCCTCCATTTTGCGGGACGTTTTCATGTTTACTTTTATTATCGAGGGCATAGGCACAGCCTTGATGTTCTTTCGTTTTCTCCCGGGAAAAAACATAATGGAGGCCCTGTACATTTCGGTATTCCACTCGGTCAGCGCCTTTTGTAATGCAGGCTTTTCACTCTTTTCAGGAAATTTCGTTACATATCAGGCGGATTGGTTTTTGAATATTGTTATCTGTTTGCTTGTTGTAAGCGGAGGCATAGGCTTTTTAGTTCTCTCTGAGGTAAAGCAACAATTTCCTTTCAACCGTCGAACCTGGTCCCGGCTCAGCCTTCATTCAAAGCTGGTGCTGTCCACCACGGCAATTTTGCTTCTCTTCAGCAGTTTTTTCATAATAGCAATGGAATGGTATAATACTCTTGCACCTCTATCCATTCCAGAACGTTTTCTTGCGGGATTTTTCCAATCTGTGAGCGCAAGAACCGCAGGATTTAACACATTGTCAATCGGAAATATGGCTAATGGGACAATCTTTGTCTTTATCCTTTTAATGTTTATCGGGGCATCTCCCGGTTCATGCGGGGGCGGTGTTAAGACCACCACGTTAACCACTTTGGCCATGCTTGGAATTTCACGCCTCCGTGGCCGGGAACGTCCTCAGCTGTTTAATCGCACGATTTCCAATGAAAGTGTGGGAAAGGCCATCAGCGTGGTGATGGTTAGCATGGTTGTGATAGCTATTGCTACCATGATTCTTTTGATGACCGAACTGGGAGAGGTTTCTCACACTCAGAGTCGAGGAAAATTTCTGGAACTGCTCTTTGAAGTTGTCAGTGCCTTTGGAACAGTAGGGCTTTCCACCGGAATCACGGGGGGACTTACAATAATGGGGAAGGTTATTCTCACGATCGTAATGTTCGTTGGACGACTTGGTCCATTAGTGATCGCCCTGGCAGTCAGCCGGCGCGGGGCGCTCCGGTATTCTTATGCAAAAGAAAACATTATGATCGGATGAGGTGATTAATGAAACAATTTGCTATCATTGGACTTGGAAATTTCGGTTATTATCTAGCCATACATCTATATGAAAAAGGCTACGAAGTGCTTGCCATTGATAAAAACCCAAAACCGGTGCAGAGAATAAAGGATAATGTGAGCCAGGCCATTGTTGCAGACGCAACGGATCGAATGGCATTGGAGTCACTGGGGCTTAAAGAGATTGATGCCGCGGTTGTCTGTGTCGGATCGATTCTGAGCAATTCCATACTGATTACCCTCAACCTAAAGGATATCAGAGTCAACCGTGTGCTTGCTATGGCAATAAGTGAGGCCCATGGCCGTATTCTTGAAAAAATTGGGGCATCTGAGGTCTTTTTTCCTGAAAAGGATATGGCTATTTCTTTGAGTAAACGTCTGCACAACCCAAACATGCTCGATTATTTACCTTTTGTTGAGGGTTACAGTATTATCGAGTTAGCCCCGCTCAAGAGATTTATTGGCAAGTCCTTGCGTGAACTGGATCTTATTAATCTATATGGCGTTCAGGTAATTGCTATCAAAGAATTTGTTCCGGATCGGGTACATCTTATCCCCACTGCCCAATTTGTAATAAAGGATAGTGACGTTCTGGTCTTGCTGGGTCCGAACGATTTACTTGACAAGCTACGTGAGGCAGAATCTTAACCCTGACGTTGCATAAAACTTTGGCCCATAAACGTTTATAAATATTTAAAGAAATCATGATGTAAAGAGATATTGTGATTTATACCATTACGCTTAATCCGGCCCTGGATCGAACATTATATGTAAAGAGAATACAGTATGATGACTCCAATCGGATAGAGAAAGAGCAAAGGTATGCCGGCGGGAAAGGGATAGATGTATCCAGGGTATTGACAACTCTGGGGGATTGACAATAAGGCGCTTGGATTTGTTGGGGGTTTCGCGGGAGAAGAGTTGGAAGGACGGTTGTTCAATGAGGATATTTCAAGCGATTTTATCAGCATTTAAGGTGAAACCCGCACGAATATCATTGTCAATGATATGGGCACAGGAACTCAGACTGTCTTTAGCGCCAGGGGGCCGGAAATTACTCCACATGCATTGATGCAATTGATTCATAAGGTGGAAAATCTGAAGC
>JASFBJ010000344.1 GCA_030149585.1 Desulfobacterales bacterium
AGATTCCCCATGCAATGATACTGGCAGGCCAGTGGATACCGGATCCTGAGATGTTTGAGGCAGGAACGCGCATGCTTGAATGGCTCCTTAATATACAAACCGCAAAAGACGGGCATCTATCCGTCATCGGCAACGCAGGATGGTATGCGCGAGGTGGTGAAAAGGCAAACTTTGACCAGCAACCCATAGAGGCCATGAGCCTTATTGATGCCTGCATTGATGTCTATATGGCAACAGGAGACATTAAATGGTTTCAAGAGGCTCAGCGCTGCCTGGGATGGTTTCTTGGCCGAAATGATCTCAGTGTAGCTCTCTATGATTTTGAAACAGGTGGGTGCTGCGACGGTCTTCAACCGGATGGAGTTAATAAAAACCAGGGAGCAGAATCAACAATCAGCTGGCTCATTTCACTCCTGAAAATGTATCAGATCATGGGAATGCATAACCTTATCACCGACAAAAAAGCAATTTTTGGCAGAGATATTTAGCTGACCTATAGACCGTCAGATAATAACCCTATTTTAAAATTTGGCACAAGGCCAGAGGGAGGAAGGCGTATTGTAATACTCCGACGACCGATAACGTAGTGAAATTATTTATGTGACGGTCTATAGTATTGCATAATGCCGACAGGAGTATATCAATAAATATGAAAGTATTTCTTCTCAACGAAAGCAGACACCTGGAACCATCTTCTCAAACGACCTTTTTTAAATCCTTCCAGGATGGCAAATCTTATTACTGGATTGATGTGGAAAACCCCGATCCTACGTCTCTCAAAGAATTTCTGGAACGGTTAGATATTCATTCCATCGTCATAGAGGAATGCCTCGAGCCGGCCGGAACATCCCGCGTCGATCTTTACCAGCAGTCACTATTTATAAAATTTTCAGTGCAACTTGCCTGGGACATCCCCGGACAGCCCTTTTTTTCTATTATTTGCATCCCGCAAGCCCTCATTACCATACATGAAAGGCCCAGCTCTACTATTGAAAATATCGCCAAGGAATATTTTTCCGCCGCACGATTTCACAGCTTTAGCACGGCCGCCATTGTCTACCAGATTTTTGATCGGTTGATTGATCAAGACATGGCCCTTGTCCTTGAAACCCGCCGCGACATTGAATCGCTGGAAGAGGCCATGGACAAAGCCCCAGACTCAGCACAGCTCGACCGGATATTGACGCTCAAACAGAGAATCTCCCGCCTCTCCATTATTTGTGAAGACCAACGTTACTGTGTTACTACATTGCAAACCATCGAATCCGATATCTTCGATGTCTCGGATTTACGTGAGTATTTTCGTGATTCTCTGGCTAATCTTGAGTACGCTATTCGTTCGGCAGGCAGGCAGGAAGCACACCTTTCCGAGCTTCGTCAGCACTATCAGATCACGCTCCAGGAGAAGACAAACAAGAGGCTCAGGCTGCTCACTATTCTTTCCGCTGTTTTTATGCCGCTTTCTTTAATTGCAGGCATTTACGGCATGAATTTTCGATATATGCCGGAACTGACATGGCAATATTCATACCCGGTTGTGATATTCATCATGATCGCTGTTGCAGCAGTGCTCCTATGGATATTCTATCGGAAAGGATGGTTTAACTGACTGGACCCATAAACGTTTATACATATTTAAAGAATCAATGATGTGAGGAGAGACCATGATTTATACCATTACGCTTAATCCGGCCCTGCTAAACGATCTGCCGATCATGACGATTGCCTATGATAATGTTAAATATTCCAATAAACCGGAAAAATCCCACCCTGTTATGACTGGAAATGTCCCAAATGTGGCACCGCCATGACGAGGAAATAGAAGTTGTTTTAAAATTCGTTTCTGAAGGAAGCAGAATTTTTTGAAATTTGCCAGGGGATAGGGTTTTTCCCAAAATCGGTTCCTAATTCTAAGGAGGAAATGAAGATGAAACACGACGCAACGTATATTAGATGGTTTGAAGAGATAAAGATTGAGGATATCCCTCTGGTGGGCGGGAAAAACGCTTCTCTTGGAGAAATGTACCGGGAGCTGACCCCGCAGGGGGTCAAATTGCCGAATGGTTTTGCTGTCACCGCCGAGGCTTACTGGAATCTGATAAATTCCGGAAATATTCTGCCCAAGATGAAAAAAATTCTTGACGGCATCAAAAAAAACGACCTGAAGGATTTTGCAAAAAGAGGACAAGCTGTGCGTGAATTAATTTACACCACTCCCCTTCCTGAGGATCTGGCAGAAGAAATTATTGCCGCCTATCGCAGCCTTGGAAAACAATATGGAGAGAATACGGATGTGGCCGTAAGAAGCAGCGCTACTGCCGAAGATTTGCCTACAGCCTCTTTTGCGGGTCAGCAGGATACCTACCTCAATATCCGGGGAGAAGGACAATTGCTGGATGCCTGCCGCCGGTGCTTTGCCTCTCTTTTTACCGACCGTGCTATTTCGTATCGAATTGATCAGGGTTTTGATCATTTCAAGGTGGCCCTCTCCATAGGAATCATGAAAATGATCCGCTCTGATCTTGCTAGCAGCGGGGTAATGTTTACCCTTGATACTGAAAGTGGTTTCCGTGATGTGGTTTTTATCACAGGCGCCTATGGACTGGGAGAAAACGTGGTGCAGGGTGCTGTAAATCCTGATGAATTTTATGTGTTCAAGCCTACCCTGAAAAAAGGATTTCGCCCCCTGATCCGTAAGGGATTGGGCGCCAAGAAGATCAAAATGATTTACGGCAGGGGAAGCACCAGGGTGCTTACACGTAATATTGAAGTTCCTGCTTCAGAGCGCCGTCTGTTTTGTATCTCCGATGATGAAGCTCTGGAGCTGGCCGGATACGCAGTTATAATTGAAGATTATTACTCAAAAAAGGCAGGAAAAGACAGACCCATGGATATTGAGTGGGCAAAAGACGGAAATACCGGGGATTTATATATTGTACAGGCAAGGCCGGAGACTGTTCAGTCGCAAAAATCCATAGATGTACTTGAGACTTATTATCTGGAGAAAAAAGGAGAGATACTTACAACCGGCAAGAGCGTAGGAGAAAAAATTGCGACCGGCAAAGCCCGTGTGATTCCTGATGTGGCTCACCTGTCTTCATTTAATCCCGGTGAAATACTGGTGGCGGATACAACTACACCTGACTGGGAACCTGTAATGAAAACCGCATCTGCGCTTATCACCAACCGTGGAGGCAGAACCTGCCATGCTGCAATTATCAGCCGTGAACTCGGAATACCTGCCGTTGTCGGGGTTCAGGATGCCACTGAAAAAATTCAAACCGGTCAGGAACTGACTGTGAGTTGTGCACAAGGCGATGATGGTTTGATATATGATGGACTGCTCCCATTTCATGTTGAAAAAATGGTGCTGCAAGACCTTGAAAGGCCAAAGACAAAGATCATGATGAATCTTGGAAATCCTGAAATGGCATTTTCGCTTTCAATGATCCCCAATGATGGTGTAGGCCTTGCCCGCATGGAATTTATTATCAACAGTTTCATCAAGATTCATCCCATGGCACTTATTC
>JASFBJ010000345.1 GCA_030149585.1 Desulfobacterales bacterium
TTACAGGTCAAGATGGCGCATACCTTGCTGAATTTTTATTAAAAAAAGGTTATCAGGTACATGGTATAAAACGCCGTGCATCATCATTTAATTCATCACGTATAGATCATTTATATCAGGATCTGCATGATGACAAAGTTAAATTTATTATGCATTACGGTGATCTAACGGATTCGACTAATCTTATACGAATTATTCAGGAAGTTCAGCCCTCTGAAATCTATAATCTGGCCGCCCAAAGCCATGTAAAGGTCTCTTTTGAAACTCCTGAATACACAGCAAATAGCGACGCACTCGGGACCTTGCGAATTTTAGAGGCAATTCGTATTTTGAATCTGGAAAATAAAACCCGTTTTTATCAAGCTTCAACCAGTGAAATGTTTGGCAAGGTTGCTGAAATACCGCAAAAGGAAACAACTCCTTTTTACCCGCGCAGTCCTTATGGAGCGGCAAAGGTCTATGCATACTGGATAACCATTAATTACCGGGAAGCTTATAATATTTTTGCCTGTAATGGTATCCTCTTTAACCATGAGTCCCCTGTTCGTGGCGAGACCTTTGTTACACGCAAAATAACCCGGGCAGTGGCCAGAATAAAACTCGGCTTGCAGGACACTCTTTATCTTGGAAATTTAGATTCCAAAAGGGACTGGGGCTTTGCTCTGGATTATGTTCAGGCAATGTGGTTGATGCTTCAGCAAGACAGGGCCGAAGATTTTATAATTGCCACTGGAAAAGCTCATTCCGTCCGTGAATTCGTTGAAAGAGCCTTTCAGGAAATTGGAATAAAAATTTCATGGAAAGGCTCTGGAATTAATGAAACCGGCATAGACACAGCAACAAAAAAAATACTGATCAAAATTGATCCTCGCTATTTCAGGCCCACAGAGGTTGATTTTCTTTTAGGCGACCCTTCCAAAGCAAAAGAAAAACTTGGGTGGCAAAACAAAGTCTCTTTTAATGAGCTTGTGAAGCTGATGGTACAGGAAGATTTAAAAGATGCTGCAAAGGATCAGCTATGCAAAGCACAGGGATTTAAAACATATAATTATTTTGAGTAGGGGCCCCAGAAATAAATAGTGCTACTGGATTTTAAGTTTCTGGCCGGGCTTGATAACCGCCCCTTTTTTTAAATTATTAATCCGTCGCAAATCATTAATGCCCACCTCATACCGCAAACTGATACTGTACAGGGTTTCACCTTTGACAATCTTATGAAAAATAGTTTTTGAGGTGCCGCTAATTGGTCTTTTCCTGGTTTTTTTAGCTGATTTTTTTAAAGGTGGTTTTGATAATGTCTGCTCTTTTTTTTTGGGCGCTATTTTATTTTTTTCAAGCATTTTACGGTTAATATCCAGGCTGGTGGCCAGATGATCCATCCGTAATAGAATCGAAGCCTCAGACCTGTTAAACCGTTCTTTAAATTTTTCAAATGTTTTAGCCTGCTCCCAAATGCTGCTCACCTTTTCATCAGCTTCAAGAACAGTTGACACTCTTTTTTCGATATTCTGAATTCTTAATTCCAATTGATCAATTCGAGCTGTATTGGAAGCATTGCGAGCGCCGGAAACAAAAAATACAAGGGTAACTATCATTATTACCAGCAAAACAGCTCCAAGCCAAAGATAGGGATTGCCTGCCCATAATCGGGAAAAACCGGATCCTGATGGGAAAGTACGTTTAGGAGGTGAATAAGTTTCCTCAGATCGGTAATCATCCTTGAAATCTTCATGAGGTTCAGGTTGTTTAGTAGATTCATTCCATTCCATAATTAAACCTCCGCGTAACCGGATTTGAAAAATCGAATTATTTTAGCATATTGAAGCATATCGGCTGTAGTCCAAATCTAATTATAATATTTTAACCTTTGTCTTAAAAAAGATCAAGACTATTCATAATAGCTTATTTTGTTGTTATAATGAGTTTCATATGATTTTATATTTATTTAAGACATTTTTTTAAAAATCTTTAAAGAATAACTTTTTCTGGAGGATATATGGCTGGCCATACTCATAATTTTGTTGACGAATACGATGGCTTTGTTGGATTTGGTTTTAACAGGGAAACTGACGAAAACACACTGATCTATTATTTGCAAAAATTTTCCGATGATATTTTAATATCATCTCTGATAAAAAGATTATCTGATGATAATTTAACAGAAATTTTTGATCTGATAACCAGGCTGCTCAAGACCCACTTAAGCGAACCGGAATACCATTCATTATTTCTCAAAGATCCGCATACAAAAGCAGGAGAAATATAAATGCTTAGCGAAAAACAAATGGAACGATATGCTGAAGTTCTTTTATGGGGTCTTCAAACTGCAAGAACCCGTAAATATAAAAAAAATGACCTTATTCTAATTCGTTTCAGCCTGTCTGGAATCAGGCTGGCTGAAATCCTGGAAGAAAAAATCCTGAAAATGGATTTAATTCCAATTTCGCGTTTTAACCCAACACCTGCAATGGAAAAAAATTTTCTAAAACTTTCCAATAACTCTCAACTGACTTTTCGCGTTCCTGGAGATAAAGAACTTTACGAACACTTAAATGGCAGTATTTTTTTGCATGCCCCGGAATCCATAACTCATTTAAGCAATATCGATCCTCAAAAAATCGGTCAATTTGCGATGGCAAGAAAATATTTGCGGGATATCAATGATAAACGAGAAATAAATGGAGATTTTGGATGGACATTATGTATGCTGCCCACCAAAGCGCTGGCCAAACATGCCGGTCTTTCACTTGAAAGCTATACAAACCAGATTGTCAAAGCCTGCTTTTTAAATCGTGTAGAGCCTCTTAAACACTGGCAAACTGTTTTTACAAATGCCATTTCCGTCAAAAAGTGGTTAAATAGCCTTAAAGTCAATTATTATCATATTGAATCAGCAAATATTGATCTTATAATAACCCTTGGAGCCCAAAGAAAATGGATTGGAATTTCCGGACATAATATCCCGAGTTTTGAGATATTTACCTCCCCTGACTGGCGCGGAACCAAAGGGATCTATTATGCGGATCAACCATCCTACCGAAGCGGCAATTATGTGGAAAAAATAAGACTGGAATTTAAAAACGGTTATGCTGAAAAAATCAGCGCCACCACAGGAGAAAACTTTGTTAAAAAACAGCTGACCATGGACAAGGGAGCAAACAGGGTTGGAGAATTCTCTTTAACTGATAAAAGATTTTCCAGAATAAATCAATTTATGGCTAATACACTTTTTGATGAAAACTACGGAGGAAAATTTGGTAATTGTCATATCGCCCTTGGAGCCTGCTATTTAGATACATATACTGGAAATGCAGCCGGCCTGACAAAAAAGTCTAAAGATGAACTGGGCTTTAATGATTCTGCATTACACTGGGATCTGGTAAATACAGAAAAGAAAACAGTTACAGCCCATTTGAATGACGGGAAAAAGAAAATTATCTATGAAAATGGTCAGTTTTTATATTGATGATGGGATCTGTAAACCGCCCTTCAAGATAAGCGATTCTGTTATGATATTCCATATCAATT
>JASFBJ010000111.1 GCA_030149585.1 Desulfobacterales bacterium
AAACCGCCATTGTTTTTGGTATGCCCAGAGAAGCTATTGAACGGGGCGGTGCAGATATTATTGTACCCAGTTATGATATTGCAGATGAAATCATTAAGGCTGTATTGTGAAATCAAGCAAAGAAAATCCTGATTATGAACAGATCATTAATTCACTTGACCTGGTAGTCCTGACCATGGACCTTTCAGGAAATATTGTTTATACCAATAAAAAAATGCAGGAACTCCTGAGCCTGTATCCACAGGTCAAAGGAACAAAATGCTTTGAGATCTGCCGGCACATCTGGAGCGAAAGCGGTACAAACTTTTGTTCCTGGTGCGGCATTGATGATGTTACCAGGACCGGCAGACCAGCAAATAAAATTGTGAAAGGTAAGGACAATAAGCAATGGCTTTTTTCCTGGGCTCCGCTCTATGATGAAAATCAGATCATTACCAGGGTCGTAAAAACCATTACAGAGATTACAGACCCCATAAGAGAAAAAAGCGATCTTGAAAGTTTGTTAATGGATATCTTTGAGATCATGCCCATTGGTGTAATGATCGTAAACGCCGAAAATCAGGTTGTATTTTTGAACCAAACCATGGAAAAAAGATGGGGTCTGAGTATCAGCCAGGTTCTCGGGACAAATATTCATGAATTAGAAATTTATGGGCATAGTGATACGATAGAGAAAGGATTTGATAACTTAAAGAAAGGGATAAGAAGCGATAAAATTGAATTGGAAGTTGAAAGGTATGACGGTGATAAATATTGGGTGTCCTGCCAGTTGATTCCATTTAAAAAAGATGAATCCGGCCGGCAGGGAATTTTGATGGAAGAAGACCTTACCCAATTGTTCAGAGATAAATTATTTATAGAGCAGGATCTTAGGAAAAAAGAGGCCATGCTCATTGATCAGGGTAAACTGGCAGCCGTGGGCCAGTTGGCAGCCGGCATCGCCCATGAGTTAAATACGCCCATCACATATGTCCGGGGCAATATGCAGACTTTTGAAAAGTATGCCGCTCTCATAGCCGACCTGATTACCCATCTAAAAGAAGATGTTTCACCGATTGAAAAAGAAACAATTTTAAACAGGATGGAAAAAATAATCATTAATATGAGGGATATTTCCGATTCGTCATTTACGGGAACTTCCCGCATTATGAAAATCATTTCTTCAATGAAATCCTTTGTAAAGACCGATACGGCCACAATTAACCAGATAAATATTTATGAACCGCTGCAGGATGCACTGATTTTAGTGTTTAACCGGATTAAACATAGCGGTAAAGTCTCTGTAAACAAGGTATTGTTCAGAACAGGGGATGACAGTTTAACCAGGTCTTTTGCCGCGATCATGATTTCCGGGTCGGCCATGCGGTTCACCCAGCTTTTTATTATTTTATTTAACAACGCCATTGATGCCTGGCAGTCTCTGCCGGAAAAAGAAAACCCCCCTTTAAAGATTGATATCATTGTCACGGAACAAAAAGACATCGTTAAAATACAGATAGCCGACAATGCCGGCGGTATTCCCAAAGAGGTGTCCGATAAAATTTTTGATCCGTTTTTCACCACCAAAACCACAAAAGGCGGAACCGGGCTGGGCTTAAGTATCGCCCGGCAGATTACAGCAGAACACCATTGTACACTTAATGTAAAAAACAGGCCGGGGCATGGGGCAAGCTTTACGATAACAACGGATAGCCGGGGAGATGCATAAATGAAACTGACTATTTTAATAGTTGATGATGAAATAGAAATTATCAAAACCTTGACAAGATTTCTGGAGATTGATGACCGTTTTATTATTAAAAGCACAACAGATCCGATAGAAGCTCTGAACATCGTCAAAAAGGAAAAAGTCCATGTTTTATTAACCGATATCATGATGCCGGAAATGGATGGTATTGATTTGCTGACACAGGTGAAATCTGTTGATGGCCTTACCCAGGTCATCATGATGACCGCCTTTTCGACAGTAAGCAAAGTGGTGACTTGCCTTGGAAGGGGGGCCAACGATTATATTTTAAAACCATTTGATAATCTGGAAGATGTGCAGAAAATAATTGATATTAGTGCCACCAAGATTGAACGTTGGACCCGGGTGCTGATTCAAAGCAAGCATCGCGAAATAAAATAAAAATTAAAATTTTTTTCAAGGATAAAAAAATGACAATTAATCTATCAGACCTTAATGCACAAAACAGAGAAGATAAAATTGCTGTCATTGATAAAATACGGGAACAAAAATCAATCCCGTCTCTTGATGCGCTTATCAATCATCTACAGGAAGAAACCGATCGAGCGATCAAGGAAAAAATCGTGCTGGTCCTTGATGAACTTCTGCCAAAAGCCGGGGCTGACTGTATTGGAAGCATGATTCGCTCCGAGGATGCTTTTACCAGAAACTGCGCTGTTGAAGCCTTAAAAAAAGCAGATGACACGATCGTGCCGATTTTAGGCAAACTCTCCGTTGACAGTGACCGAGACGTCCGCAAGTTTGCCATTGACGCCCTGACCACCCGGGACACCCCGGAAGTACGGTCTATTTTAAGAGACCGATTTGAGGACTCGGACCCCAATGTCGTCTATACGGCGGTGGAATACATGGGTTTTTTGAAAGACGTCGAATCAATAACTTCCATTGAACGTATTGCCATAAATGCAGAAAACAATCCCATGCTTTTTTGCTCCTGCCTGGAAGCACTTGCTAGAATCGGAACGTCGTCCTGTAATATGGATTTGATGACCTATTGTAAAAAGGTAGGGGAAAATTCCCTTTTCAGGTATTCGATTTTAAAATATATGGGCTCCTGTGCTTCCTACGAGATTGTGGAATCCCATATCCTTGATCTTCAAGGTCAGTCCGGCGAGGTTTTTGCCAAAGAGATCATCGATACCATGGAGGCTGTGTGCCAGAGAGTACCGGATCTTCGCATTCGTCCCAAATTAAAAGAGGTTTTGAAAAGATTGATTTTTTCAGTTGAAACCGGAGAAAATCGATATGAACTTGCCAAACTGCTGGCTGACAATCTTGATGTTGAAGAAACCAGGGCTGCTGCCAGGCTGGATCTGAAAAGCAATGATGCCATGGTTGTTTTAGCTGCCATTGAAATTTTAAACGAATATGGTCAGAGGTCGGATATTATAGCCATGGAAAAACTGGCGGAAGAGACGGATTCTGATGAGATATTAGAAGCCATTGGCGATGCAGTGGAGGAAATCGGAGATCGAATCTCATGAACCTTAGCATGAAAAATTTTATGACCTTCAGGAACCTTGTGTATGATCGGTGCGGGATAAATTTTGAGTCAAAAAAAATTTATTTTGTAAAGAAAAGACTGGTTTCCCGAATGGAAGCCCTGGATCTTGAAACAGTGGAGGATTATTTTCGCTATCTTAAGTTCTGTGATCCAAAAGGGACTGAGTTTCAGGAATTGTTAAACCTTTTAACCACAAATGAAACATACATGTTCCGGGAATTTGATCAACTGGCCGTGTTTGCAGAAGATTGCCTTGAAGAGGTTTGTGAAAAAAAGAAAAAACAAGACAACAACCAGATTCGAATATGGTGTGCGGGATGCTCCACCGGGGAGGAGGCTTACACCTTAGCCATTATTCTCATGGAAATGCTTGAACCACTGCGTGATTGGAACATCAAAATTGTTGCAACCGATATTGACACAAAGGTATTGTCCCGGGCCAGGAAAGGTGAGTATTCTCCCCGGTCCGTTAAAGAGGTTCCCGACGAATATCTGGATAAATATCTTCGAATTGCAGGTGGCAGTTATGCTGTGAAAAGTATTGTAAAAAAACTAATCGCTTTTAAACATCTGAATTTGATGGATACAAAACAACTCAAATCAGCAGAACAATTTGATTTTGTTTTTTGCAGGAATGTATTGATCTATTTTGATGACGCCAGTCGAAAAGAAGTTGTCAATCAATTTTATGAACACCTTGACTCTGGCGGATTTGTGTTTCTTGGCCACTCTGAGTCAATCGGGCGAATTTCAACATCCTTTACCCTTCGCAAGATGGGCGGGATGATTATGTATCAAAAAGACTAATTTAATATTTGACCGGAGGCTTACCATGGCCCGTTTGCTAAGAAAAAAAGTAACATCAGAAATTAAGTCTGCACGGGAAAGCAGGCAAAAAGTAATACTCCTTGCAGATGATTCTGAAATGGTCCGAAATTTTCATTCATATATTTTTAAAAATGCAGGGTATGAAATTATCTGCGCCATTGATGGCGCTGATGCCCTTGAAAAGCTGCTGATGAATCCTGTTGATCTTGTGGCAACAGATATTAATATGCCCAATATGGATGGATATGAACTTGTCAAAAGGATCCGAAAAATGGATGATTATGAGGATATTCCAATCATTATCATCTCAACGGAATCTGAGGCCCAGGATAAACAAAAGGGCTATGATGCAGGCGCCAACGTTTATATCATAAAACCGACCCCGCCGGAACAACTGGTGGAAAGTGTTAATTTGCTGATTTAAACTTTATCACTGTAAAACCAGATGTATAATACAATAATGGAGTAAGTATGGAACTGACCATTGCCGCCTTGGAGCTGGAAATTCTGGTTGATTTTCTTGATGAGGCGTTAGAACACCTGGAAGGGATAGAGGAAAAAATTCTACAGCTTGAAAATTCTCAGGATCAGGAACTGGTTAACTCTATTTTTCGTCCCGCCCATACCATCAAAGGAACAGCATCATTTTTAGGCCTTAATGATATCAAATATTTAGCCCATGAAATGGAGACATTGCTAGATGATCTGAGAAATGATCGCATAGGGGTTTCAGCTGAATTAATTGATACTTTGCTGGATGGGGTTGACACTCTTGCAGACATGCTTGTTGCGGTCAGGGAGGGGGTCAACAACAGTGATCGGTCAAAAGATCCTGTTTTGATTCAAATCGCTGAGATTATATTTAATGAAATTATTGATGCAATCAATGCCGTTAAAGAGAATCAAGAATTCAAAAAAACTGATAAAGCAAAAAAAGAACCGGAAGACAACACCTCTGCACTTTTAACCCATGAAGAATTAAAACAGATTTCCTACCCCCTGGAAATGGATACTGCCTTTGTGCAGGAAAGCCGTGAACATCTGGATACTCTTGAACAGGCACTTCTTGATCTGGAAGAGACCCCGGAAAATTTTGAATTATACAACAATATTTTCAGGGACATGCACAGCCTGAAAGGGGGTGCCGGTGTGCTTGTCTCCACAGTAGAGCCTCAGGAAAACCGTGTCAGACATCCGATAAGCGTATTTCAGGATCTGGCCCATGCAGCAGAAGGACTGGTCCAGCAGGCAAGGGACAGCCAGAGTGTTCTCCCCGATACTGCGGCGGAGACTCTGTTAACCATTGTTGACCGGTTAAAATATATGCTGGATGGCTTCATGGATTATGATTCCTCCCCGGCAAAAGCAGATGATTTAATTGCCCTGTGTCATGAATACAATCATGGTAAAAGCACTGCCGGACCGGAAGCTGATGAAAATGATGATACCCAAAAAGAGGATACAAACAAGAATCTGGCTTTTGCCCTTTCAAATACCCTGTCCCAGTCTCTGAGCGCTATCAAGGCAGGTCTTGATGAAATAAAAAATGCTGATAAACGTCAGAGTGCGTTGGGCAAAATTATCAGATCCGTGAATATGATCATAAAAATAAACCTGAAATTGGGAATTTCAAACCTGACAAAATCAGCGGATGCGATTTTGAATACAGCAGCCTCCCTTCGTAAGGAAGAAGCGGTTACTGAAGATGAAGATGACCTGATTGCAGGAATGGTGGATGCTTTTAAAATTTTAGAGGAAACGGTCCTGAATCAAATACAGATCAATACCGTACCGGCTCAAGATTCTGTAAAACCACCTGTTGCGCTGGAAAACGCTGACCTGCAGCAAGACAAACCTGTCTCAGGTCAACCAGCGGCCCAGCAGGCCGCCTCCATTATCAAGGTGCCCCAGGAACGGCTTGATATATTGATGAATCTGGTGGGAGAGCTGATTGTCAGTAAGAATAATTTTCCGGCTCTGGCAAAAGAGATCACCATAGATCACAACCTTTCCGATCTTGGGAAAAAAGTTAAAAACGCAGGTGATCATGTGGGCAGGATTACAGATGAATTACAAAATATTGTGATGAAGATGAGAATGCTGCCTGTGGGCACCGTATTCTCAAAATTTAAACGGCTGGTTCGGGATCTTGCTAAAAAACTGGATAAAAAAATTGTGCTCAAACTCAGTGGAGAAGAAACTGAGCTTGATAAAACAATTATAGAAATTCTGGGTGATCCCATGGTTCACCTCATCCGAAATTGTGCCGATCATGCCCTGGAAGGTGTGGAGGAAAGAAAAAAACAAGGTAAATCACCAGAGGGTACCATTCATCTGAAGGCATATAATCAAGGTCAGAATGTTATTAAAGAAATTATTGACGACGGTCGGGGGATCGATCCTGATCACATCAGAGCCAAAGCGGTGGAAAAAGGGTATTTAACACTGGAAGAGCTGGAAAACCTTGATGATACCGCTGTGCAGAACCTGGTATTCAGGCCGGGCTTTTCAGGAGCCAAACAGATTTCCGATGTCTCGGGTCGCGGGGTCGGAATGGATGTGGTCAGAACCAATGTTGAGAAAATCGGCGGAACCGTAACCCTTCAAAGCCAAAAGGGAATCGGTACAACCTTTACCATTACCCTGCCCCTTACCCTTGCGATCAGTCAAGGCCTGGAGGTCAAGGCAGACAAAAAGCACTATTACCTGCCCCTTGATTATATTGTTGAAACTGTAAAAATCTCACCCGATCTTATCCGGAATCACAAAGATATGCAGATGGCGGTTATCCGGGGTTCCCTGCTGCCTGTATTTTCTCTGGCTGCCCTGCTTGACGGTTCCGGGAATATTGACCGCAATCATACTGAAACAGATACCGGAACGAATAATGAATTGAGTATGGTTGTTTTAAATATGAACGGTAAAAAAGCTGCCCTTGAAGTGGATCGTTTTTACACGGAAAACGAATATGTCGTCAAACCGCTTTCCGGAGCGCTATCAAAAATTTCAGGATATACCGGAGCAACGATAACAAGTTCGGGCAAGGTCATACTGATCCTTGATCCCTTAAAATTGTTTTAGTAAAAAACAGGGTCGGATACGCTTTTTCCATCAAAAACGAGGGCTGGCCGACGGTAATCGCAGTAACCGGATGGCGTGGCAAGGCCCCTTGAAAAATCCGCCAAAACCGGTTTGTTGCGGCCCAATAACAGCTGAAAAAACCGGATTGCCATTTTGCGTTTTATTCAGGATATTCCCATGAATCCATCCCATCCTTCCTATGATTGCCTGAAGGAAACAGAAAGACTCCTCTACCGGCTGCGGAGCAAACCCATGAAAATCTGCTGGGGAATGAAAGACTGGTGTTTTGACGGGGTATTTCTTCAGCACTGGCGAAAACGCTTTCCAGAGGCATCCATAAGCGAATTCCCCAATGCGGGCCTCTATATTCTGGAAGAAAGGATCCCAAATGTTGATGCGCCGCTTATACCGCCGAATGATCAATTCCCTTGGTGTTGAGGGAATCGAAATCCCGGCGACCTACATCAAGTTTTACAAACACGGCCAGTCCATCCCGGAACAGGTATGGGCCTATTATACCGACGAAGAGTCGGTCATGTGTTGCCAGGCCGCCAGGTATGCGCCCCTTGAGCAGCCGGTAACTCTGACCATTGACAACATCGGCTGCGTGGCTGCGGCCATCAGCCTGGGGTTGGTTGATCAGGAAAAGGATACGCCGCTCAAAGGTCCTCGGACTTATACCAATTTGATGGGGGGAGAAGCCGGTCTGGGTCGAAAGTTTGATCCACCCTCACCCAAAGATTTTACAATGGGAATCGTTTATGCTTGCAGAAGTGCCGGAAGAAAGGAATTTTGTTTCTTCGGCACCGAAGACAGTGGGCGTTTCAGGGATGTTGCTACCGCTAAGGCGGCGATTTCCGAAATGTCGGCAATACAACCCCCGGTTATGAAGGGCGTGTTTTTTTTCTCCAATTCATTTGAGGAATTGGATATCACCCCGGATATTATCCTCCTTTCCGTCAGACCGGTGGAATTGACGAAAATCATACAGGGATATCAATATATTACAGGGAGATCCGTGAACGCCGTCATGAATGCTCTGCGCGTGGTAGATTCCGACCTGATCGCCAGACCCTATATCACCCAGGAAATTAATGTCTCCTCATATTGTCTGGGCGCCAGAATGGTGGCTCGATTTCAAGGTGACCGACTCGGTATCGGAATTCCGTTCAATAAATTTGAACTGCTCATAAAAGGTATGGAAGCATCCAGGACAGGATATCCTTTTTACAAATATCCGGGCGCACGCCCTTGAAACGGCAGGGCTTTTCCGAAAACCGCCGATCAGTGTATCTTTACTACTTCTAAAAGATGGAGGAATGCAATATGACGATTATTCCCGAAAAACTAAAGATTTTACTGGTTGAAGATGCCGCAGTTATGCGGAAGATCGAGTTGAAGGCGCTCAAATCCTTGGGATTCGAAGATATTTTAGAAGCCGAAGACGGCGACGAAGCCATTTCTGTGCTCGAATCCGGGGAAAAGATTGATCTGCTCATCAGTGACTGGAACATGCCCAACAAAGGCGGATACGAACTCCTGGTGTGGATGCGCGCCCATGAAAAGTTTAAAAGACTCCCCTTTGTTATGGCAACGGGTGAAGGGGATATGAAGCAGGAAAAAAAGGCCGTTGATGCCGGGGTAAGCGGTTTCATTGCCAAGCCTTTTAACGCGGATGAACTGAAAAAGAAGATTGATCAGGCGTTCGGCACGGAAGAGAAGGAAGAAAGAGCTCTTGCAAAGGAAAGGGCCCCGAGGGAAACCGCATCCGGGAAGGTGCGGTTGAAGATTGCTCATATCCAGATCACGGATCATCTAATCTTGGGCGCGTTAAAACATCTCATCAATAACGGCGATCTGACTCCCAAGAACTTTGAATTGGAGACCGAGTGCATGCCCGGCTGGAACCCCGTGCAGGAAGCCCTGGGAAAGGGTACGGTTGATGCCGCCTGCATACTTGCCCCCATGGCAATGGACCTTTTCAATTTCGGGGTTCCCATCAAGATGGTACTGCTTGCCCACAAAGGCGGCAGTATCTGCGTCCGCAGCACACAGGGGGAATATCACGAACCATTCCAGGATTTTTTCAGGAATAAAACATTCCTGATCCCCCATAAGATGTCGGTTCATCATATGCTCAGCCATATGTTTTTCAGCACCATCGGAATCAAACCCGGCATGGTGGGAGGCGAAGGGGTTGATCTCAATTTTGAGGTGGTGGCGCCTATCAAAATGCCCGAATACCTCAACAGCAACCCCGATGCGTGCGGGTTCATGGTGGCGGAACCTTTAGGCACAAAATCGATTGCCGCAGGAATTGCGGCCGAGCAGTTTCTCTCAAGCCGGCTCTGGGAGAATCATCCCTGCTGCGTGGTGGCCGTAAGAGACGATTTCACCGCTCCCTACACAGATGCGGTCTATGAATTCACCGAGATGCTCGTACAGGCCGGAAAATTCATCGAGAACAGGCCGGACATGGCGGCGGAAGTGGCCGTCTCTTTTTTGGACCCCCAAAAGATGTTGGGTCTGAAGGTCCCCGTTCTCAAAAACGTGCTGACGGAAGCACAGGGCATCAAGACGGGCGATTTGTTTCCCTCTATGGAAGAGATGGACCTGATGCAGCGATACATGTTTGAGAAGATGGGTATCGGCGCTCTGGTCGATGTGGAAAAATTCGTTGACCTGCGGTTTGCGGAAAGTGCCTGCAAAGATGTGGCGGGTGGCAGACTGCCCTCCACACTTCACGATACCCCTCCAGAAGTCATGGAAATCTTACGTAGTGCGGCACCAGGGGCCGGAAAGACGAAAAAGGCGATGTTGAGCATGGAAGGGAAATACCTCGTCTTTGCGCTTGGGGAGCAGGAATTCGGGATCGATATCTCCAAGATCAGGGAAATCATTGGGAGACTCCCCATCAGAAGCATGCCCCAGGCGCCCCCCTTTGTAAAAGGGGTCATCAATCTGAGAGACAAAGTGATCCCGATAATGGATCTCAGGCTGAGATTCGGGATGGAAGAGGTTGAAGCCACGGAGCGAAGCTGCATCATTGTGTTGGAGGATATGAACAAGGGTGCCATCACCAACATCGGGGTAGCGGTGGATTCGGTTACGGAGGTCCTTGAGATCAAAACTTCGGAAATTGCGGACACGCCGTTTTTCGGCGCCGGCATCAATACCACCTATATCCTGGCCATGGCCAAGACGGAGAGTGGCGTCAAAATTCTATTGGATATGGACCGGTTGCTGTAAGATTGAGGATTTCGGATTGCGACTAACACTCCCTCAATTCTTGCAGTAATATGCCCATTTTTGAGGATGTTTTACAATCCAACATAAAAGCAGATAAAGGGTCAAGTCTACGTTTGACCTTTGTTGGCCAATTCTATTACTTCTTTCAACCTTTTTTGAAACCGGCTGTCATTTTGTCGTTTCTTTCTAATCCGTTCGATAGCACTACAGGGGTTGGGGGACGGTCATAGCTAAATAACTAACGCAGGTTTGATCTGATAATTATTTGACT
>JASFBJ010000346.1 GCA_030149585.1 Desulfobacterales bacterium
CTCTAAAAGCTCATGAAAATAATCAAGTAATTGATCCTGGCTAAGTTTATCCAGTTGACCATCAAAATAGTTGCCAATGCGTCTTAAGGCTCTTGCGTATGCTTCAATAGTTTTTGGCTGCAGGCCTTTGAGCTTTAAATATTTACAATGTTTTGTATAATACTTGCGAAATTGCGGATCTTTTAGTAGTCTAATTTTTATTGCAACCTTCTGGTTTTTGGATTGATAATAAGAATTATTTTATGACTTATCTTTTATCACTCATAAATTTTGAGGTTGCAATGATTTAATCTATGGCGTCGTTTGCTTGCCGCGGAGCGGCTTCGTCCAACAAAAAAATCAAGCGGACGCAAACAGCAGCGCCGGTGAGCTTATCGTTGCCGGGCCTGACAATGTAAGTCGGTCAAAACATAATATCTGAAATTTTGGCCTTGATCATCGTTTCGGCCATTTCCGAGAGGTCGGATCGCATTTGTAAGGCGGAAAGCCGTTCCGCCCTTGTCAACCTCGCATCAGCTATGCGAGTTACGTAGGCGAAACGATGATCAAGGCCTATCAATTTCATCCTTTACGGAAGAAAGTAGCAAGATGAAAAATTTAAATAATATACTTCAAACCCGTGTGAATTTTTCAATACCGGCTGATTTGATGAAGAATTACAAGGAGATTGCATCTCGGGAAAACCTCAGCCTTCCAAAAGCGGTAACTCAGTTTATGCTCAATTATACGGATTACCTTGATAATAGTTTTTTTAAGACCAAAGATCTGCTTAAAGGGAAAAAAGATACATTTTTATTTTTTACTTCAGAAGAAATAGCTGAAAGATTCAAGGAAAAGACAGAACGGGAAAAAGTCAGACCAAGCATGGTTATTGCCCAGTTCATGAAAAATTATATTGATTTTACCAATATGAATGAGGAAAGTTGACAAACAAAACATAATGAATTCTTTAACAAAAAAAGCAGTTTCCGAAGCCATTGCATTTCTGGATGAAGAAAAACGTAAAGTCCTGGAACTCAAATATGGCATTGGGGGAAAGCCTAAATATACAAACGCAAAATTAGGTAAATTGATCGGTAAATCATCCAGGCAAGTCGATAATATTGAAAAGAGGGCCATCAGAAAACTCCGAAGACCGGATATTGCAAAATCTTTGCTTGAGGCATTAGCTTTCGAGGATGATTTTATTTGGAAGGCCATTTCGAAAGGCGGGTTTGAATCCGGACGGATGGTATTTAAAGCCGAATCTTGTGAACCGCTTTTTAATGATGCGCTTCCGGGCGAGATCATCGTTTTGCTCAGATGCATATATAATAGAGTTGAATCCTGGTTGCCCTGCAACTCCAGTGAAGCGCCGACAGCCTGGATCAGGAGTGAATATGGTGATGAGGTACTGGAAAAGTTAAAGGGTTTTTCCGACATGATCGAGAAAGCGAGACCGCCCGTTTTAGTAGGGCACTTAATGAAGAAGCTTGGCATCGACCTTGATTTTTATAAATTTATCCTTGCTTTGCATGATCGTAATCTCGTAATCCATGGTGAATATACCGTCGAACAACCTTTCTCTTCTGAGGTATTACGGTTCATTCGCATTCACATGCTGTTTTCGAATAAATTTAAAGCTGAAATAATGACACTGGACCGTATCATTGAAGAATACAATTCAATCTACGAAGACGACCATTTGATAGCGGAAACCGCCAGGGCTTCCCTCATCGATAGACCTCACATTTTCAAGTATTCAGGAGACGGACACTGGTCGGCAAATGAAGATTCATTAAAAAACAAGATAATGATGCAAGTAAACGACAGTGTTTGTGAATTATCCGTGAGAAAGCCGGATTCCTTTTTCGAGCGCCCATGGTCCGAGATGACAGCTACCGATATCATCAAGGATATCATCCAGGAAAAAAAGCTCTGCCATCAATCGGATATAGTAACGCATTTTCTTGAGAGAACCAATGGGAGATATACGAAAGTCAGTGTTTCCCCAGTGCTTTCCACAAGCAAGGAATTCATTCTGCTTGCGCCGTCTGTTTTCGGATGGGCCGAGAGTTTTCCGAACATTGATCCCGTTTTCGCTGAATCGGATGCGTTGCTTACCTCGAAGGACTGTCGGAAGTACGTTCTGGAACGACACGCCGGGGAACCCATGAATGCCTATCCGTTATGGACCCCGGCCATGGAACGAAAATGGTGCGTTTGGGCGGAGAATTACGCTGATCCCAAACTGTACCAGTCACTGTTATACATAGCAGCCCCCGATCTATGGCCGGTTCCCGATGCTGAAAAAAAAAAATGGAAAGAACAAAAACGATGGGATGGGGTCTATTATTTTGAATCTCCGATTACGCACCGGGACTGGGAAAAAATCACTCCGCTTCAGGATTTGTTTGTTGTTGCAAACCAGGTGAAAGCTCACGGGTGCATCAACTGGATGAGGATCAACCGAATTCTCAACCAGAGGCTTCGTCATCAAGGAGCAGCCCCCATCCTGCTGGGATTAATTACCCTTGATGTCATATTACCCGCCGGGCATTGGCAGCAAATGCACGCCATCGGTCCCGGGATCGATGAATTTTTACGAAGATCGGTAGATGAAATAAAAGCCAAGGGCTTCTTGCACTGGGATGACGAGGCAGGACTCAATTTTCGGGATTATATAAGAAAACAACAAAACGAAATAAATTTGGGATGGGTTTCAAGGGAAGATCATAAGATAATGGCGGACCTCGTAAAACCTGGATTGATCCGGCTTAATATTTTCGATTGCAAAGCCATGGAAGAAAACAAACGCAAGCATCCTGAAATGATGACCGGTAAATATCCAAATTTCAAATCCCCCGAACGGCTCAGTCTTTTTTAGTGCCTTAGTACACGGCCCGCGATAAAAAAGAGTCATATGAATGAGGGCTCTGATTATATATTCGGCCTTGATCAAGTGATTTTGAATGATTGTTATAATGTCTTAACGACGAGAAATATCAATTCGGACAAAAGAATCAGAAAAAATGAACGATCGTTCTTATAGAGACAAAAATAAGCGATGAGGTTGAAACAAATATATACGGCATGGCCCGGCAACCCAACGCTTCACTCGGACCTTCAAATCCTCCGCTGCGCTCCGGTTTGTGGGCACAGTGAGCTTTTCATTATTCGGTATAAATCATTATTATGCAATTAAAAAATAAGTTTTGTCAACATTTAAAGCCTATTATCACAAAATGTGGTTGGATTCTATAAATTCAGTATGTTACAATAGTACTATACTTAATACTTCCTCAAATTTCAAAAGATATTCTTCCTTTTTCTTTTTTTACTATTACCCGCCAAATTTCACAACCCATTGTATTTTATTGAAATATAAAACTGCTTAAGTAAAATATATAGACTTGACTTTTTTTCGCAAGATGATAATTGGTATGGATGGTATGGGGTCGGGCCAAGCTAACCATTTGACATCACGAGACAAACAGCATAGAATCAAGCCATTTTTGGTCTTAGCCAGCTCATTT
>JASFBJ010000347.1 GCA_030149585.1 Desulfobacterales bacterium
TCCCCAATTATTCAAAATTCATAGCTGTAAATTCCGCTTGCCCCTGAACTCAACCGTTAAGCGCTTACAAAGGTACTGATTCATGAGCCAAAATACATTATACATTGCAGAGCCGATTTTTTCAGAAAAATTACAAAAGTTGCAGGAATAGCGAGCTATTTCAAGATTTTTGTGATTTTAGATCGGGCAAAGATGGCCTGAAGCTGTGATGCTTAGTTGAGGAAGTTATTTTGTCCTCGTTCCTCAGCATATAGCCGACTCCAGGAATGGTTTGAATATATGTGGGCACCTCAGGATTTTTTTCAAGTTTAGCCCTTAAATGTTGAATGTGAACATCAAGAGTTCGACTCCATTTATATAATTTTTTGCCAGGCCAGATCTCATGCTTAATCGTATTTCTGCTTAATACTTTGCCGGCATGCTTAAAGAGCAGAAAGAGGATATCAAATTCTTTTTTGGTTAAAATGATTTTTTCACCATCAGCTTTAACTTCACGCCTTCCTGGTCTAAGCAGCAAATTTCCAATTTCAAAAGACGTCTCCGTGGAAAGGTAAGATTTACTTCTGCGAAGGCGGGCTTTGATACGAGCAGACAGTTCCAGATAATCAAAGGGTTTTACAAGATAATCATCAGCTCCGCTTTCAAGACCAAGTACTTTGTCCGACACACCATCTTTTGCACTAAGCATAATGATTGGAATATGAGATTTTGCCCTGACAGCACGGCAAATTTGAATCCCATCCATGTCGGGCAGCATAAGATCAAGCACAATAAGATCAATAACCTCTTTTTCGAGAAGTGTCAGCGCCTCTTTTCCCAAAGTTGCCGTAAAAATTACATACCCGTCAAGCTCAAGGTTATCCTTTAAAATGGTCAGGATATCATGGTCATCATCAACCACAAGTATTTTATATTGCCTCATATTTGCTTTGTTTTGCATTGAAAAAGGTCAGGAAACTCAACTCCTGAAATTGCGAACATATTTTGTGCTAACCTTGAAAAGACTATAATGGAAAAAGGTTGTTATCAAGAGATTATTGAAAAGGACTGCAAAAACCTGTTGAATTTACTAATAACCTGGAAAGTTATCTCTGTGATAGACCTGAAGGCAGAGTAAAAATAAATTTGGTGCCCGCGCCTTGCCTGCTTTTCACCCAAATTTCACCTCCATGAGCTTTTATAAGGCCCTTACAAATAGCCAACCCAATTCCCGATGATCCTTTTTGGATATTTAATGTACCATTTTCCTGGGGTGCCTGATAAAATTTCTGGAAAATAAATTTACGATATTCAACCGCGATTCCCTGTCCCTGATCTTTTATAGAAAAATTGAGACCAGTATTTGACTTGAAAATACAAATAGATATTATACCATTATCTGGTGAAAATTTGATGGCATTTGATATAAGATTCGATATAACCTGGAAAATTCTGTATCTGTCAATATATATTATAAATTTTTCCGAAGCGTCAAGCTCCATCTTGAGGCCTTTTTTAATGGCATCTGCTTTTTGTGATTGAATAACCTCATTTGCTATATCTGTCAGCGAATTATCAGCCATATCATACTCCATACGGCCAACCTCTATTTTTGAATAATCGAGAAAATCGACAATAGTTCGTATGAGATGATCTGTATTTTTTTTTATGATTTCAACATAGGCAGGATCGCTGCACGAAGATTTTCTTGAAAGAATATCAGCAGCACCTTTTATAGACGTTAATGGGGTCCTCAATTCATGTGAAATATATGAAAAAAATTCAGTTTTGGCAGTGTTGAGCATTACCAGTTCTTTATTAGCATGTTGAAGTTTTAAATTTGTATTATAAAGATCTTTAATGGCTTCTTTAATACTTTTTTCCAGTTCATCGTGCTGATTTTTGAGTTTTTTATCAATTAGATAACAAAGCCCTGCAAATTCTTTTAGTTCATCCCCTTTTATCTCGAGTTTTTCTTGTCCAAGCTCTTCTGATCTCATCCGCCTGGTAAAGGTTCTGATTTCTTTTATCGGCTTAAAAATAAGTTTTCGAGTGAAAAAAAAAAGTACCAGCACCACTGAACCAGTTAGTCCCATCATAGTAAAAAAGAGAAATAAATTATTCCTTTGGATCGCTGCATGAGCATCTTCAAATGGAAGAAAAACACTTATGCAGCCACCGATAGCGCCTGTTCTGTATTGTTTTGTATTATGGCAGGACAAACAGCTATCCCTGATAATAAGGGGGGCTGCGTATCTAAACACATTCTGCCCTTTATGGACTTCAATACGGCTTATATTTTTCTTTTCTCCGGATATAAATCTGCGTATAGCGTCTGCTTCAAAAGCATCAGGCCTGTTTTCAGAATTTAGACAGTTGAGATTTGTCAGATTAAAAGAAAATAAATTGCTTTTAGCAGCATAACCTGAAAGTTGTCTGGTTATCATTGCCGGTGTAATTTTTGTATAAACCGTGCCGTAAATATCTTTTACTTCAGGATTGCTAAGATATGATTTAAAATCTTCCCCCTCATTTTTCTTCATGAGGATATATTTATGGTCAGAAACCCATGCCCTGGTCAAGACAATCTGTTTGTGGAGAATAATAGCCTGTTTTTCCACCTGTTCTAAAATAAACTGCTTTTCCTGCCGGGAAATCCAGAAAAAAAGAACACTGAAAACAAAAATAATAGTTACAGAGATGATAATAAGAAATTTTAACGAAATTCTTTGTTTAATATAGGATAACATATAATTTAATACAGGAAAGCATATAAATGGATTATTTACTCCTTTATTTCTTTTACTATCTGAATTCATAACACTAATCAATAGTTAAAAATTTACAATTTCTTTACATCAATTTACAGCCCTTTTACATAATATTATGTTATCTAAAAATTCTTTCACTATTTTAAAAATAAAAGCTTTTCTATGATAAAAAAGGAGCCGAATAAATGGCCTCAGCTTTCAATTTCAAGAAAATGGGCGGGAAAAAAGGCTGGTGGTTCGGAGCAGGTATAGGCATTGTCTTGACAATAATAACAGTGCTGGCATCCGGTTTTATGATTGAAACCACTAATACCGATACTTTTTGCGTTTCCTGTCATATCATGACGCCATTTAGAACGTCATGGCAGGATGCGGTACACGGCGGCAAGAACCCTCAGGGATTTGCTGCTCAATGTGTTGATTGCCATCTGCCCCACGGCAATTTTTTCGAATATCTCACTGTTAAAGCCATTACCGGCACCAATGATATTATTCACAACATATTTATTGATCCGCTTACTTACGACTGGGCCGGAGCTGCTGAAAAAAATCGTCTAAAATTCACTTTTGACAGTGCCTGCCGCAGTTGCCACCATGTTTTAACACCTCCCGGTATGACCTCTGGTGGATTCATTGCCCACCGTGCATACTTGCTTGGTGATACAAAAAAAACATGTGCTGAATGCCATCCGCATGTCGGCCATAAAAATATGATAGAAACAGCCAATAAATATTTTAGCGCTTTTTAGCAGTTTTTTAATTTA
>JASFBJ010000112.1 GCA_030149585.1 Desulfobacterales bacterium
AAAGCGAGAACCGTCAAAAGTGTAAACTATCTTTGGACATTAATGAAGGATGCCATTACTTTCAAGATACATACGTATTATAACAAAATTTAAGGAGAATTATTATGACACCAAAAGAAGTATTGGAAATGGCAAAAGAGAATAAAGCAAAAGTACTTGATATTCGCTTTATGGATTTTCCAGGAGTATGGCAACATTTTACTGTACCCATGAGCGAACTTGATGAATCCAGCTTTGAAGACGGCTATGGCTTTGATGGTTCTAGTATTCGCGGCTGGCAGCCGATTAATGCCAGCGACATGCTGGTTATTCCTGATCCTGATACTGCAAAGATGGATCCTTTTTTTGCTGAATCCACACTGGTTTTGATCGGCAATATTGTTGATCCCATAACAAGAGTATCTTATAGCCGGGATCCGCGCTATATAGCCCAAAAAGCAGAGGCATTTCTAAAAAGCACTGGAATCGGGGATACAGCCTTTATCGGCCCGGAAGCGGAATTTTTTATTTTTGATGATGTCCGTTTTAAATCCGGCCGCAACGAATCTTCCTATATTGTTGATTCAATAGAAGGCATCTGGAATACTGATCGTGATGAGGGCCCCAACCTGGGATATAAGCCGCGTCATAAGGAGGGCTATTTTCCAGTGCCTCCCATGGATAAATTTCAGGACTTAAGAACTGAGATGCTGCTTACCCTGGAAAAACTTGGAATTGATGTGGAGTGCCAGCATCACGAAGTTGCCACTGCTGGTCAGGCTGAAATAGATATGCGTTTTAAGCCTCTTTTGCAGATGAGTGATCAGCTGATGTGGTTTAAATATGTGGTAAAAAATGTAGCTTATCGTAAAAACCACACTGTTACCTTTATGCCCAAACCTTTGTTTGAAGATAATGGAACCGGGATGCACACCCATATCAGTATCTGGAAAGAGGGTCAGCCTCTGTTTGCCGGCGATCAATATGCCGGTGTTTCCAAAGAAGCTCTATACGGCATTGGCGGAATTTTAAAACACTGCAAAGCCCTGTGTGCCATCACCAATCCCACTACCAACTCTTATAAACGACTGGTTCCCGGTTTTGAAGCACCGGTTAATCTGGCCTACTCCAGCCGGAATCGCAGCGCAGCTGTCAGGATCCCAATGTATTCGGAATCACCCAAGGCCAAACGAATTGAATTTAGAACACCTGATCCTTCCTGCAATGGCTACCTGGCCTTTTCCGCCATATTGATGGCTGTAATTGATGGCATTGAAAATAAAATTGACCCAGGTGATCCTCTTGACAAAAATATCTATGATCTGCCACCGGAAGAGCTGGCTGAACTTGAAGCAGCACCAGGTTCTTTGGATGAAGCTCTGGCTGCCTTGAAAGCCGATAACGACTTTCTGCTCAAAGGCGATGTTTTTACCAAAGATGTCATAGATATGTGGATTGAATATAAAACAGAAAACGAGGTTAATCCGGTCAGACTGCGTCCTCATCCCCATGAGTTCCAACTCTATTATGATATATAGGGGGGCGCTAAAGCCGTTTTCTACTCCTGAGCCGGATAATAATGCCTGAAAAATGGTTATTTGATCTCAACTCATAAAGATGCTAAGCAAAATGCGAGATGTCCTTTTATTAAGGACTCTCGCATTTTTTATAAGGGTCACGGAAATAAAGCCATGAAGCCATAAAACAGGAGAGCTTATGTGTGGGATAGCAGGCCTTGTCAACTTTCGGCCGGAAGAGAATAAACAGTCTCTGATTCGACGGATGCTCGGCCAGATGCGTCACAGAGGGCCGGATGCAGCCGGTTTATTTGTTGACGGGCCAGTCGGCCTTGGACATACCCGCCTGAGTATTATTGATTTAAATAGCGGTAACCAGCCGATTTGCAATGAAGATCAGACGGTCTGGGTCACATTTAACGGAGAGATCTTTAACTATCCTGAACTGCAAAAGGATCTTAAGGCAAAGGGCCATCAATTCTATACCAAGTCAGATACAGAAGTTCTGGTACATCTTTATGAAGAGTATGGATGCCGGCTTTTTCAGTTTCTAAACGGGCAGTTTGCCTTTGCCCTGTGGGACAAAAAGCGCCAAACACTGCTTTTAGGTCGGGACAGGATGGGAATACGGCCGCTTTTTTATTCTTGCAATGCTAATCAGCGTCTGGTGTTTGGATCTGAAATCAAAGCCCTGCTGGCAGATCCTGCTGTCCCGCGCCAGCTTGATCCCCAATCTTTAGGAGACATTTTTACCTGCTGGACTTCGCTGGGTTCAAAGAGCGTGTTTGAAGATATCTTCCAGATTCCTCCTGGTTGTTATGCTCTTTTCTCCAAAGAAAAATTCTCCATAGAGCCTTACTGGACGCTCTCTTTTGATTCTGAACCTGATAAAAAACAAACCCTTGAGCAGTGGACCGGCGAGTTATCCGACCTTTTGCTTGATGCAACCAGAATCAGACTCAGGGCGGATGTACCGGTTGGCGCCTATCTTAGTGGTGGACTGGACAGTACGTTTATCAGCGCAATGATCAAGAAAAAATTTAATAACCGTCTTAGCACCTTTTCAATAGGATTTGCTGATAAACGTTTTGATGAAACACTTTATCAGAAAACAGCAGTTGAATCTTTGCAAACCGACCATAAACTGATTCAATGTACTCATGAGGATATCGGCCGGATATTTCCGGAAGTAATTTATCATGCTGAAACTCCGCTGCTGCGAACAGGCCCGGCCCCTCTTTATCTGCTCTCCGGTCTGGTGCGCCGCAGTGATTTTAAAGTTGTACTCACAGGTGAAGGTGCGGATGAAATTTTTGCCGGATATAATATTTTCAAGGAAGACAAGGTGCGCCGCTTCTGGGCAAAACACCCTGATTCAAAACTCAGGCCCAGACTGCTTGAAAAACTCTATCCCTATATCTTTTCTCAGGGGAACAGCAAAAACCAGCGTTTTATTGAACAATTTTTCAAAAAAGATCTAAAAGCAACTGATTCTCCGGTGTATTCGCATTTGCTGCGCTGGCAAAATACTCATCAGCTACACTCCTTTTTTTCCAAACCTTTACGGGCAGCTACAAATACCCTGGAACAATTTAACACACGGGCTTGTGCGGCTCTGCCTCCGAAATTTTTCTCCTTTGAACCATTATCTAGGGCCCAGTATATTGAAAGCACACTTTTTTTACCCAATTATCTATTATCATCCCAGGGAGACCGAATGGCCATGGCCAACTCCATAGAGGGCCGTTTTCCATTTTTAGATCACAGAGTGGTTGAACTGGCCGGCCGAATTCCAGTAAAAATGAGGTTAAACGGGCTGGAAGAAAAATTCATTTTAAAACAGGCTGCCAAAAATTTTATCCCGGATCAATTGGTTAAAAGGCCCAAACAGCCTTATCGGGCGCCCACCAGCCAATGCTTTTTCAGTAAATCCGGCCCTGACTATGTTGCCCAGCTTTTATCTGAAAAGGCTATCAGTCAAACCGGTTATTTTAATCCCAAACGAGTTGCCGGGCTGGTTTCAAAATGCAGGAAACAAGGGGGAGATCTTTTAAGCGAACGGGAAAATATGGCCATGGTGGGTATTTTATCCACCCAGCTTTGGGATCATTTTTTTGTCAGTGATTTTTCTGCAAAGCCTGCTTATGAAGAAAATGAAATTCAACTTTTTTCCCTATAATAATTATTTTATTTAAAAAAAAGCTTGACAATAAAAAAAATATTTTCATATATTAACTAAATTTTTTTTTTGGCCATACTTTTTAAATACAGGAACATGCTAATGCGTATTTTTTCCAACAGACTCTTTTTTTATTTTTGGTATTATTATTTTAGCAAAGGTCTGTCAGGGGTGCGCTAACAAACAAATTTAAAAAATAGCAAAGCCGCGGCAGATTAAAAAGCCCGCGGCTTTTTTTTGTCTAAAAGCCGTGGACTTATAAAAAAGCTCATGGCTTTTGTTGTTTGAAAACCTGAGGAGGTTTCACATGACATTATTAGGTAAACAGATCAGACTTGAACGAATCATGAATCGCAATACAGGTAAAACCGTAATTGTGCCCATGGATCACGGTATTTCGGTAGGCCCCATTGACGGGGTTATCAATATTAAAGATGCAATACGAAAAGTATCTAAGGGCGGGGCCAACGCTATCGTCGAGCATAAAGGACTGGTGGGTGATGGACACCGGGGTAAGGGAAGTGATATCGGCCTGATTATCCATCTTTCAGCATCAACTAATCTTGCGGTTTACCCCCATGCCAAAACTCTGGTCTGCTCAGTTGAAGAGGCAGTAAAACTTGGCGCGGACGCTGTTTCAATCCATGTTAATCTGGGCAATGGTGAAGAGGGGCGGATGCTGCATGATTTTGGAAAAGTCAGTTATGAAGCCCGCAACTGGGGAATGCCGCTTCTGGCCATGATTTATCCCAGGGGAGAAAAAATTGAAAACGAGTATGGAGTGGATGTAATAAAGCATGCTGCCAGGGTGGGCGATGAACTTGGAGCAGATATTGTTAAAGTTTCCTATACTGGAACCCCTGAATCATTTCGTGAAGTAGTGGATGGCTGTAATGTTCCGGTGGTGATTGCAGGCGGCGAAAAAATGGATTCCGACCGGGGTATTCTGGAAATGGTCAAAGGTTCCATTGATGCCGGGGGTTCCGGGGTTTCGATTGGGAGAAATGTGTTTCAACATAAAAATCCTGCAATGATGGTTCAGGCTATTTCAGCCATTGTCAATGATGGCAGCACTGTTGCAGATGCCCTGAACTTATTATAATAACACATAAAATTTAAGGAATTAATGATGCAGAAAATATGGGTCAGGGTTGACCCCTGGAATAAAAAAATGGTGACAACAGCCCTGGAAGGTGGCGCAGATGGAATCGTTGCGCCAAAGGGGTATTTTGATAAAATAAAAAGTCTGGGAAAAATTCAGGTTATTTCCGAAGATGGTGATCTTGTATTGGGCAAGGATGTAATTCAGTTTACCATTAAAAGCGGCGAAGATGAAGATCAAATCATCGAGCTTTGTAAAACTAAAAAAGTTATTTTAAAGTGTAGCGACTGGACTGTGATCCCTCTGGAAAATCTTATTGCCAAAGGTGCCAAAGTGATTGCTCATGTGAAAAATCTTGAAGAGGCCAAAACCGCCTTTGGAATTTTAGAAAAAGGGGTCGGCCATATTCTGCTTGACTGCGAAGACCCCCTTACCCTTAAAACAGCCTTAAGTGGCGTGCGTTTTCAAGAAACAAAAACAGAGCTGAAAAAAGCCGAAATTATTGATGTAATTCCAGTGGGCATGGGTGATAGAGTCTGTGTGGACACATGCACTTCAATGATAATCGGCCAGGGCATGCTTGTGGGCAACGCAAGCAGTGGAATGTTTTTAATTCACGCAGAAAGCGTTTCCAATCCTTATGTTGCTCCCAGGCCTTTTAGGGTCAATGCCGGAGCAGTTCACGCCTATACCCGTGTTCCAGGAGGAAAAACCCGCTATCTCTCCGAACTTGTCGCCGGAGATCAGATTTTGATCACCGATTTTAAGGGTAATACCGCAGTTGGGGTGGTGGGTCGTCTGAAAATTGAAAAACGCCCATTAATGTTGATCAAGGCAAAAGTTGATCAACAAGAAATTACAACCATTGTGCAAAATGCGGAAACAATTCGTTTGACAACCCCAAAGGGTCAGCCCATTTCCGTGGTCAACCTTAAAAAAGGAGATCAGGTTATGGTAGCCGTGGAAGAGGGTGGTCGTCATTTTGGCTATAAAATTTCAGAAACTATTACAGAAAAATAAAGATGGTTAAATAATGACGGCAGATAATTTAAAAAACTATGATAATCTATCCATGGACAAGCTGCGAAACAGCATTGATGAAATCGATGACAGTATTCTGGATCTGATTAATCAGCGGTTAAAACTGGCAAAACAGATAGGTTTGATCAAAAAGCAAAATTTAGAGCAAGTCATGGATAATCTGCGGGAAAGGCAGATTATGCAGCGACTGATTAAAAAAAATCAGGGGCCTTTGGATAATAAAGTTTTGACCCATATCTTTACTGATATTATAGCTGTGGCACGCAACATTCAAAACCCGCTTCAGGTCACTTATCTTGGCCCTGAAGCTACTTTTACCCATCTTGCAGCCCTGAGCCATTTTGGGGATTTTACGACTCTTAGTCCTCAGACCAGCATTCGGGATGTTTTTATTGAGGTTGAAAAGGGAAATTATCAATATGGCGTTGTTCCTGTGGAAAATTCCATTGAAGGCTCGGTAAATCATACGCTGGATCTTTTTTTTGAATCCAGGTTGAAAATTTGCGCTGAGAAATATCAAACCATTCACCATGATCTCCTCTCAAAAGATGGCCTGTCGGAAAATATTAAAATAATTTACTCACATCCCCAGGCACTGGCTCAATGTCGCCGCTGGCTTAGAAGGCATTTGCCCCTGGCCGAGTTAAAAGAGTGCCAAAGCACAGCTCAGGCCGCTCAAAAAGCTGCCCAGGAGCAAGAGGGGGCAGCCATTGCCGGTAGTGAAGCAGCCCGAATATATAATTTAAAGGTTGTTTCCTCCAAAATAGAAGATTTTGCTCATAATGTGACCCGATTTCTGATCATCGGCAAAGATACTGTGCATCAATCCGGCCAGGATAAAACCTCGGTCATGTTTGTAACTCCCCATGCACCGGGAGCACTTTCCAAGCTTTTGGAGCCTTTGGCAAAATCCAGTATAAATATGGTAAAGCTGGAGTCAAGACCAACAAAATATGAAAACTGGAGCTATATTTTCTTTGTTGATCTGGAAGGTCATGTTGAAGATCCCAAAGTACAGGTAACACTGGAAGAGATGAAAAATCTTTCTTTATACCTGAAGTGGATTGGATCATATCCAAAGGAAGAAAAATAAATGAAATTTGATTCAAAAACACGTCTTTATGGAATTTTAGGTGATCCAATCAGCCACACGCTAAGTCCTGTTATGCATAATGCAGCCTTTGCTGCTGTTAATTATCCTGGAGTTTATCTTGCCTTTGAGGTTAAGGATCTGGCAGGAGCTTTAACCGGTGCTAAGGCCCTTGATTTAAAAGGACTTAGCGTAACAATCCCTTATAAGGTAAAAGCTTTGGATCTTGTGGATAAGCTTGATGACACAGCTCGCAGGATCGGAGCGTTAAATACCATTATTAATCGCAATGGAAATCTATATGGATTTAACTCTGATTCTCCAGGCGCCATGGCGGCCCTGGCTGAAAAAACAACTATTAAAGATAAAAATGTGGCAATAATCGGGGCCGGCGGAGCGGCCAGGGCACTGGCCTATGGGGTCAAATCTCAGGGCGGATCACTTAGCATCTATAATCGTTCACTTCCTAAAGCCCGGCAACTGGCTTCTGAACTGGATGTTTCTTTTTTTCCCCTGCTGGAATTTGGTAATAAACAATGTGATATTTTAATTAATACAACCTCTGTCGGTATGACTCCGAATTATGATAATATGGCGGTTGCGCCTCAAACTTTAAATAAAAATATGGTGGTTATGGATATTGTCTATAATCCGCTTAAAACAGCCCTTCTCAAACAAGCTGATAAAATCGGTTGTGTGATTATTGACGGAGTTTCCATGTTTGTTTACCAGGGAGCGCTTCAGTTTGAGATGTGGACCGGCATTAAAGCGCCTGTAGATATAATGCGCGAATCTGTTCTTAACGCTTTGAAATAAAAATATGATTGAGATAAAAACACGCTCAATAAAAGAGAGCCTTATAAAGGTGCCCGGCTCAAAAAGTTATACGCACCGCCTTTTGATTGCGGCTGCTCTGTCCAATGGCCCATGTATAATAAAAAATCCTCTAAAAAGCGAAGATACCCTGCTTAGCTTAAAAGCATTGCAGCAGATGGGCATTATTGCTTATGAGAAATCCGACTCTGTTGAAATTAAAGGTGCCAAAGGAGAATTTCAGCCCTGCAATGATCCAATTTATCTGGCCAACTCAGGAACTTCCATGCGCCTTTTAACAGCCCTTGCAGCCCTTGGTCAGGGGACTTATACCTTAACAGGCAGTAAACGAATGCAAGAGCGCCCCATTAAAAATCTGCTTGAGGGTTTAAATCAGATTGGGGTTAAGGCAAGAGCTGTTAATAATAATGGCTGCCCACCGGTTATGATTCAAGGAGAAAAACAGAGAGGCGGCGTCATAGAGCTTGATTGCAGTATCAGCAGTCAATATCTTTCAGCCCTTTTATTGATAGGGCCCTGCACCACAAAAGGTCTTGATGTAAAAGTCTCCAAAGGGCCGGTTTCAAAGCCCTACCTTGATATGACTGTTGAAATCATGTCTCAATTCAACATTGCCGTGAACCAGCAGGGATATCAATCTTTCAAAGTTGCGGGCAACCAGATTTATCAGTCAGGAAATTATCAGGTGGAGCCGGACTGCTCCCAGGCGGGTTATTTCTGGGCAGCCGGGGCCATTACCGGCAAAGCAGTTAAAGTTTTGGGACTTAGTTCTGACAGTTTGCAGGGAGATGTGCGTCTTGCCGAAGTTTTCAGGCAAATGGGCTGTTATGTGAAATATGATTCAGACGGTATTCTGGTCAAAGGCGGGGACTTAAAAGGTGTGGAAGTTGATATGGCTGATATGCCTGATATGGTTCCAACTCTGGCAGTTACGGCTGCCTTTGCAAGCGGCACCACCATTATAAAAAATGTGGCTCATTTAAAGGCCAAAGAGAGTGACAGGCTAAGCGCTGTAGCCACTGAACTTGGCAAAATGGGAATTAAGGTTTCTCTCATGGATTCCGGCCTGATTATTGAGGGGGGAAAGCCAAAGGGCGCAATAATCAATACCTATAATGATCATCGGATAGCCATGAGTTTTGGTGTGGCCGGACTTAAAATAGCCGGCATTAAAATCAAAGATGAAAACTGTGTAGCCAAATCCTTTCCAAATTTTTGGGAGGTTTTTAACAGCCTGTACTAGACCGGCAGCCAAAAACAAAATGGATATAAAAAATATATTTTTAATAGGATATCGTTGCAGCGGGAAAACAACGGTTGGTAAAGCCCTGGCATTGCGCCTGAATTTTAATTTTGTGGACACAGACGCAATGCTGGTTCAAAAATATGGGCTGATAATCGCAAAAATTATTGCTGAAAAGGGCTGGCAGAAATTTCGTAAAATGGAAGAGGCTGTTATTAAAAAAGTCTGTAATCAAAAGCATCAGGTAGTGGCTTTTGGAGGAGGGGCGGTTTTAAGCCACCAAAATATAACAGCAATCCAGAATAATGGTAAAAGCGTCTGGTTGCAGGTTACACCGGAAATCGTCAGGCAAAGAATGCTGCAAGATAAGTCAACTCCTGATATGCGGCCGGCCTTAACCTCCCTGAATCTCATGGACGAAATAACTCAAACTTTAAAACAGCGTGAACCGCTTTATCGCAGAGCCATGGATTTTGCCGTTTCCAATGAGCATTTAAGTATCTCTCAAATTTGTGATATAATAATAAAACATTATAATTTTCCTGAAAGAGAAAAAATCTGATGTCAAGCAGTTTTGGAACCATATTAAAAGTCACGACTTTTGGTGAATCGCACAGCCCAGGCGTTGGCGCTGTTTTGGATGGTTGTCCCCCGGGTATAGCTCTAACGGAAAAAGATATCCAAAAGCAACTGGACCGCAGGCGTCCTGGACAAAGCAGTCTAAGCACTTCGCGAAATGAAAAAGATCAGGTTCGCCTGTTATCCGGAGTGGAAAATGGCTCTACGCTGGGCACACCCATTTCCATGCTTGTGATCAATAAGGATCATAATCCAGCAGATTATAAGGATTTCAGATCAGTTCCACGGCCTTCACATGCTGATTATACCTATCAGATGAAATATGGTTTAAGATCCGCAAGCGGTGGGGGCAGAGCCAGTGCCCGCGAAACCATTGGGCGGGTTGCAGCCGGAGCCATAGCAGAAAAATTTTTAGCTGATAACCATCTATCTAATGGCCGGGGAATTGAAATTATTGCCTGGGTCAGTGCTGTTGGCCGGGTTCAAAGCCCTTTGATAGATTTGGATATGATTACGCGCTCAAAGGTGGACAAAACTGCCGTGCGCTGCCCCCACCCAAAAACCGCCCAAAAGATGATCGCCACCATTGAAAAGATAAAAAAAGAGGCGGATTCCATTGGAGGAGTAATATCCTGCGTCTGCCGCAATGTACCGATAGGACTTGGTGAACCGGTCTTTGATAAACTGGAAGCAAAACTGGCCCAGGCCATGCTGTCAATCCCGGCCACCAAAGGTTTTGAAATCGGTTCAGGTTTTGATGGCAGTCAGATGAGCGGGTCCCGGCATAATGATCTGTTTATCAAAAAAAAAGATCGCCTGGGAACTATAACTAATAACAGCGGCGGAATTCAAGGCGGCATTTCCAATGGAGAACCCATCTTTTTTAAAGTAGCCTTTAAACCAACAGCCACCATCGGCAAACCACAAAAAACCGCTGATTTTAATGGCCGGCCAGTGGAACTTATCGGCAAAGGCCGCCATGATCCATGTGTTGTTCCAAGAGCTATTCCCATTGTGGAAGCCATGACAGCCCTGGTATTAGGAGATTTTCTACTCAGACAAAGGGCA
>JASFBJ010000348.1 GCA_030149585.1 Desulfobacterales bacterium
CGGAATATGCTTGATATTCCTGCACTTTCGCGCCTTGCCAGCCTGGCGCCTCAACGCTTAAAATTGCTAACTTATTTCTGTGCGAACCCTTAGTTTCAAATCTCTTGCACGGTTCGCTCAATAATTGAATTTTGAAGGCCTTCCGGCAAGTCAACAAAATAGGCGCTGAAACCAGCCACCCTGACCACAAGGTCACTGTGTTCGGCTGGTTTTTCCTGAGCATCCTTTAACTTTTTATAATCCATTACATTAAACTGGACATGATGAATTCCCAGATCCGCCCAGGATTTTAAATAGGAGGCAAATATCTTTTTATTCTCTCCTTCAAGAAATTGGGGATTAAATTTTTGATTAAGAAGCTGATTAAAGGTTGCCAGAGGGTCAACCTTGCTCACAGACTTCAAGACAGCCGTGGGCCCACTAATATCACGACAATTTGCAGGAGAAATTGTGCCGTCGTTTATTGGATCTTTATCATTACGGCCATCCGGGGTAGCCCCTAAAAGTCCGCTATAACCGTAGAAAGCTGACCCTGAGCTGCCATCGAGCATATAATTAAAGCCCTGATAATTGACAAAGGATTCAACAATTTTGGTGGTTTTTTTGATAACATCATTAATAAGCAGATCCACATAATCATCATCATTACCAAAATTGGGCGCTGCCAGACACAGGTTCTGTAAATATTCGTTACCCTCCCAGTTGTTTTCTAAAGCAATCAGAAGTTCCTGCATGGAAATTTTTTTCTCATCAAATACCAGTTTTTTTAATGCTGCCAGGCTGTCTGCCAGGGTGGTAACACCCATGGGGCCGATAACTGTTTTATAATAATAGCTCCACTCCCGGCAATCTTTGCCCTTTTCAATACATCCATCCATCAGGGCGGAAAGAAAGGGCCGAGGAAGACCCTCTTTATAAAACACATCAATGATATTATTCAGTCTGGCCACTTTTTCCATGAAAAATTCCACCTGTACCAGATAGGCATCTATTACCTCCTCAAATGAAGTAAATCCTAATGGATCAGGTGTTGCCACACCTAACTGCCTGCCGCTGAATTTGTCTTTGCCCTGACAAAGAGCCAGCTCCAGCATTTTAGGAAGAATCAAAAATGCGGAAACAGCCCGGTAGGCTATATTTTTCCCTGGAATAGTCCAGCGCATACAAGCTTCAATTCCGTAATTACGCGCGTCTTCTACAGGTATCCCTTTTTTAGTCAACATTGGAATCTCATATTGATCATTAAAAAAGGCTGGATAACCAACTCCTGTTCGAACCAGATCAATTGCACTGCTTATCAGTTCCTGGGGAATTTTATCATGATATCGCAGGGCAATAGAAGGTTGAGCCAGACGCAGGGTTTTACAGGCATCCATGATTATATATGATAATTCATTGGTTGCATCTTCACCAAAAACATCAACCCCACCGATTGTAATAGTACTCCAGCCATGGGCTGATCCAACGCCTGAAGCAGTTATGGCCGGCATTAACTGGGTATGCTCATCCATTTTAAGGAAAAGGCACTCAAGCAATTCCTGAGCCTGTTTCCTGGTAATACGGCCTGCATCTTTATCTTTTTTATAAAGAGGATATAATAATTGATCAAGCCTTGCCCCGCTGCCGTTGGTATACAGTTCAATCATATGGGTACGCATATGAATAAACCAGAAACACTGGACGCCTTCGTGAAAATCCCGTGGAGAATTTTCAGGAACCCTTTCACAGTTGGCGGCAATCTTTTCAAGTTCTTTTTGCCTTGTGGGATTATTCTCTTTGGCTGCCTGATCTTTTGCCTTCTGAGCCATTCTTTTAGCAAACACAATACCCGCGTTAAGAGAAATAATGGCTGATTCCAGAAATATCTGAGCTTTTATATAATCCTCGGTGGGCATTGTCAGATCGGAAATCGACTCTTTTTTCTCATTTGCCTGAGCAGCAAAACCCTTTAGCCCGATTTGAAATATTTTTTCATAATTCGGCACCCCGGATTCCGCCCCAAACCACAAAACGGTAGCCCCGTTATATGCCCAATAAGGTTTTAAATCCGCCGGCAAAAATCCTCTTTCCTTGCCCTGGGCTGATTTTCCTTGCCAAAAGCTGTCTATTTCAGCCAGCTCCTTTCGGCCTTCATCATCCAGAAGATCGCTATAGCCGTTGTTAACGGCTTTATTTATCCACCTTAAGGCCATTTCAGGATAGCATGTTAAAGACCAGGGGTCGGAAGCATAATTGCCGACTACAAGCTGGTTTTTGTCAATATAGAGTGTCATCTCATTTAAACTTTTTTCCAGTGCCTTGGCCTTTCTAAGCATGGCATGCTGACCTGAAGTTTCCTTATAGGACTCGGTAAAAAACCGTGCCCGTTCCAGACAGAGCTTGACACCATCCCGATAGGGTTTAAGATTACCCTCTTTTTCATATCCTCTTTGGGTGGATCTCAAAGTCTTAACAGGACGATTTTTTTTTAGTTCTTGTATTCTTTTTGTCATTATTTATCTCCTTTTAAAAATAATTATGAACAAAAAAATCACATTTTATCTCTTATCAAAGTGTATTGATATGCTATTCCTAAAGCCTTAACAGCGGTTTCCAGCTCACTGAAAACCGGAAAATTCATTTTTTCCAGCCGGCTTCTCAGGTTTTCCATTTTTTGCAAATCCGGTCCATAAATCCAGGTAACAAGAGGTATTTTAAGCTTCCCTTGCATTTTTTCATAAGCTTTAAGATATACTTTTGAAAGTCCATCTGAAGGATCAGCCCATAATACACTCAAGGCACAATCAATATTATCATCCATCACGGCTGGTTGAATAATATCTCCATAACAAGCTCCAAAATCTTTCAGACTTGCGCTTGCCGGCCCCATATCAACTGGATTTTGCCCCAGATTAGTAAATATATCACTTAGTTTTCCGGCAGTCAGAGCAGTAAATGAAGTCACCTCCAGCCCGTATTTGGCGCCTTCATCCGTGCATAAAACACCAATCCCGCCGGTAAAACTGATTACCCCGAATCTGTAGCCTTTGGGCAGGGGCTGCATGGCAAAAATTTTTGGCAGGGTAAAAATCTCACTAAACTTAGATAACCGGATAATACCGGATTGACGGCAGACAGGATCAAAAATCTTGTCATCCAGAGCCAGTGAACCAGTATGGGAAGCAGAGGCCTTAGCGCCTTTTTTGGTTCGGCCTGATTTTAAAACCAGAATTGGTTTTTTGGCGCTGACCCTGGCGGCAATTTTTTGAAACCGCCTCCCCTGCCGGGTACTTTCCATATAAATTGAAATTACCGAAGTGTGAGGATCCTGACCCAGATATTCAATCATATCACACTCATCAACATCACATTTATTGCCAAGGTCACAAATTTTGCTGATTCCATATCCAAGATCAGCGTAAGGATAGGCCTGGGGATTGATCATACCGGTCTGAGCGCAAATAGATACCCCGCCCTTATTCAGTCTGGAATAACCGGAA
>JASFBJ010000113.1 GCA_030149585.1 Desulfobacterales bacterium
TGATAAAGGCCTGTCCGGTGAATACCCAGCAGCTTGGCAGCTCTCATTTTATTATTACCGGTCAGTTTCAAGATCCTGGCAATGGCCTTTTTTTCCGTGCTTTCCAGCAGGTCTCGTAACAGGGGCGGGGAATTATTTTCAACAAAAGATGGGGCAAGGAATTCTCTAAACACAGACGGGAGATCTTCGACCTCTATCTGGGAACCTTTGCAAACAATAATCGCCCGTTCAATTACATTTCTTAATTCACGCACATTACCAGGCCATGAATGCTTTTTCATCAGGGCCAGTGATTCATCGGAAATCGAGGTTATGTTTTTTTTTCGATCCCAGTTGAGCTCAGTGAGAAAATGATAGGCCAAAAGGGGAATGTCTTCTTTCATATTTCGAAGTGACGGCAGGTTTATGGTGATTACATTTATGCGATAAAAAAGATCAAGTCGAAAGTGCTCCTTTTCAACAAGATCGTCAACATCCCGATTGGTCGCTGAAATCACCCTGAAATTGATTTTTTTTGTTTTACTGGAACCAATTTTTTCGATCTCCTTATCCTGAAGAACCCTGAGCAGTTTTACCTGCATATTCAAAGGCATATCACCTATCTCATCCAAAAAAATGGTGCCTTTATGAGCAAGTTCAAATTTTCCGATTTTCCCTTTAACCCGGGCACCGGTAAAGGAACCTGGTTCATATCCGAACAACTCGGATTCAATAAGCTCGTTTGGAATCGTTGAGCAATTAACACTGATAAAAGGATTTTCTGCGCGTGTGCCGGCCTGGTGAATAGCGTGAGAAAAAAGTTCTTTCCCTGTGCCGGATTCACCTGTAATAAGAACAGGCGAGTTTGCCTGAGCCGCCTGCCATGATAATGCCTTGGCCTTTTGAAGAAGTTCAGATTCCCCAATAATATTTTCAAAGCTGTAGCAGCTTCCGAATGTCTGCCGAAGTTCCTTTCGATAATAATTCAAATGATTTTCAAGGTTGGCAATCTTATCATAAAGGCTTTTGAGCTTTTCAGGATACATGGATATCAGCTTCCCCACTGCACCAATCAATTTCCCGTCCTTTCTCAAAGGAATCCGGCCAACAATCCGTCGTCGGTCGTTAATGATCATGCTCCTGCCGATTTCCGCTCTTCCTGTTTTTAATACCTTAAGAAGTTTGGTACTGGGGTGTATCTCAATCAGCGGCTTGCCGATGGCATCTGCTATTTTAATTCCAAACGCCTTTTCATAGACACTGCTGAGAAACTGTACATTTCCATTCATATCTATCAAAATCATACTCTCATAGGGATTATCGAGTAAACTTAAGTGGAGATCTTTTGGTATTTTTTCCAGCAGAGACTCTTCTTTAATTTTCTTTCCATCCTCATGGCAAGACATTGTTAAAGTATCAAACTTTTTGGGAAGCATTTTTTCTTTTACCCTAATCTGAACAAGTCTGAAGCAAAAAGGTTACCAAATCTGGCATCCTTCATTAATGTCCAACAATAGTTTACACTTTTTCTCGTTCACACGCTCCAGCGTGGGAATGCATACCACATAGGGGTCCCACGCCAGAGCATGGAAACCAGGCAGGAAGCAACATCTAAAATAAGAGCCTTAACTCCTTTATAACCTGGGGTAATCAGCTTTTGCTAAGTTTTTTAGGCGGCTTTGGAAATTTTGACAGCGCAGACTTTAAATTCAGGAATACCGGAAATCGGATCCAGCGCTGCATTAGTAAGATTATTGGCAGCTGCCTGGGCAAAATGAAAAGGAATAAAAACCGTACCATTTCCAATTTTATCAGAGACTTTTACCCTGGCACTGATTTTTCCCCGGCGTGAAGAAATATCCACCATAGAAGCATCCGGCAGATCATGCTGACCCGCATCCTCAGGAGAAATTTCTACAAAACATTCCGGAGCCCGCTCATTCAACCCTTTGGTTTTCATGGTCATGGTACCTGTGTGATACTGGTATATAACTCTGCCGGTAGTTAAAAACAGAGGATATTTTTCATCTGCCACTTCGTTTGGGGCAATCCAGTCAATTGCATGAAACATCCCTTTTCCACGGGTAAACTGTTTGCCATGTAAAATAGGGGTGCCAGGATGATCAGACGTTGGGCAGGGCCAGTGCAAGCCCTCATTTTCTATTCTCTCATAAGTTATTCCAGCATAGGAAGGCGTAACCGAAGCGATTTCTTCCATAATTTCCCGACTTTCTGAGTAGGACATTTCATATCCCATTCGTTTTGCAATTTCACAGATAATTTTCCAGTCATCCAGGACATCAGCCGGAGGCTCAACCGCCTTTCTGATCCGCTGAACCCGTCTTTCAGTATTGGAAAAGGTTCCATCTTTTTCAGCAAAACACCTGGCTGGTAAAACTATATCCGCCTCCCTGGCTGTTTCAGTCATAAAAATATCCTGAACCACCATAAAATCAAGATTGGCAAAGCATTTTTTTGCATGATTCAAATCAGGATCTGAAACAAGAGGATTTTCACCAATGATATAAAGAGCCTTGATCTCTCCATCAAGGGCTTTGGGTACCATTTTGGTTACAGGTAAACCAGGCTTTGTCGGAAGTCCGCTTATATGCCAGGCTGCTTCCATTTTTTTCAAGGCATCCAGGCTTTCCACAGACTGATACCCTGTATGGACATTGGGAAGGCCGCCCATATCGCAAGCTCCCTGAACATTATTCTGACCGCGCAAAGGATTTACACCAGTGCCTGGAAAGCCGATATTACCGCAAAGCATTGCAAGATTTGCCAGAGATTTTACATTATCAGTTCCCGTTGTGTGCTGAGTAATACCCATGCAGTATAAAATACTTGCAGCCTTAGCACCAGCATAAAGACGGGCGGCATCAATAAGGCTCTGAGCCGGGATTCCGGTAATCCCTGCCACATGCTCCGGTGTATATTTTTCAACCATTTTTTTAAGATTTTCGAAATTTTCAGTGCGGTTTTTAACAAATTTTTTATCATAAAGATCTTCTTTGATAATCACATTCATCATTCCATTGATCCATGCCACATCTGTTCCCAGATTAGGCTGAAGCCAGATATCAGCAAAATTTGTAATTTTTATCTGTCTTGGATCAATAACAATCAGTTTGGCTCCCTTAAAGCTAACCGCCCGTTTCACCCCTGCGGAGAGAACAGGATGGTTTTCAGTGGTATTGGAACCTGTGATTAAAATAACATCCGCCTCTTCAATATCAGCAATAGTGTTGGTCATTGCTCCACTGCCAAAAGCCGCGGCCAGACCGGCCACAGTAGAAGAATGTCAGAGCCGAGCGCAATGATCTATATTATTGGTTTTGAGCACTGCCCGGGTAAATTTGTGGGCAATATAGTTTTCTTCATTGGTTATTCTGGCGGAAGTCAGCACACCAATACTGTCTGGGCCGTGATCTTTTTTGATTTTACCTAATTTATCAGCGACCAGGCTTAAAGCTTCGTCCCATGAGGCTTCTTTAAACTCACCGTTTTTCTTGATTAGCGGACTGGTCAGACGTTCGGGCGAACTGATAAAATTAAAGCCGAATCTGCCTTTTACGCACAGACTGCCATAATTAGGAGCAGCATGTTCTACTCCGGTTATTTTAACCACTTTATTATCTTTAACGTGCAGATATATCTGGCAGCCAACACCGCAATAAGTGCATGTTGTTCGTATTTTTTTTGTTTCCCTTGGCCGAACCTGATAACGAACATCTTTTTCCACCAGTGCCCCAACAGGACAAACCTGAACACATTCACCGCAGAAAACACAATCCGAATCTTTTAATGGCCGGTCATCGGCTGCGACAATTTTACCCTTGGAACCATTATGACCAAAGTTAATGGCCTTATTCACCTGCACCTCATTACAAGCCTGAACACATCGGCCGCACTGGATACAACGAGAAAAATCACGAATAATAAACGGATTAACGTCTTCAATTGGATAAAGTGTTTTAGTTAAAGAAAATTTTTTACCAGACACCTGATAGCGATAGGCCAAATCCTGCAGCCGGCAATCCCCCCAGGCAGGGCAAAGTTCGGAACTTTGATCATCCTTTTGAACATGCATTTGAAATTGTGTCCAGTCCTTATCGTCGGAAGCACGCACAGCACAATTATGATTACCGGAAGACAGGAACTGCTCTATTACCAGACGCCTGGCAGCTATTACCTTTCTGGTCTCTGTTTTAACCACCATATCGGCTTTTGCTGGAGTTGAACAGGCTGGTAAAAGAGTTTGTTCGCCTTTTACTTCCACCACGCAAATCCCGCAAGTCCCGGTGGGGGCAGCCCTTTTTAAATAACACAGGCTTGGAATATCAATATTATTGCGATGGGCCACTTCTAAAATGGTTTCATCAGTTTTAAAAGAAAGCTCGTTCCCGTTAATAATAATCAGTTGTTTCGTGCTCATAACAGGCGGTTCTCCTTAACATCTGGTTTACTGGCCGGTTTACTGGCCGGTTTGGAATAGTAGTTCTTTTTAATTTTTCATTTTGAGCTGGTTTTTAAATCTATATTTATAAAATATAATAAATTTTGTCAATCAAGTCTTTAGGAACGAGGACAAATTAACTTCCCCGTTCCTTATTTGAAACAGGTACCCCACTGCTTTGAAGCTATCCAGCAAAACCCCAGAACCCCAACCACACTGCCTGCCAGATCCGCCAGAAAATCCAGATAGTCTGCGTGTCGGGCAGATACAAAAAACTGGTGAAACTCATCGCTTAAGCCATAGAGGGTGGAAAATGCAATACTGATAATAATAATTTTATTCCGGGTGTTCAATATCGGCACTCGGCTAAAAGCCCTGCAGATTAAAACACCCAAAACAAAGTACCCTGCAAAATGAAGCAACTTGTCGGATAAAGGCCATGAGGGCCCAAAGTCCGGGGATGGCAGGGCTGACTGAATAAAAATAAAAACGCAATAAAGAATAAGCGGTAACCAGTGAGTTAAAAAAAAGCCATTATTTCTGAAAAACATTTAGTTCCAGTTTTCTATCTCTGATATGAGTTTGAACAGTGTTAAGAAAGGTTTCTTTTGTAATTCCATATTTTACCTTTCCGTTAAGGGTTCTGACCGCCAGCGTCCCTGATTCCAGTTCCTTGTCGCCGCAAGTCAGAATTAACGGGATTTTATTTAACTGTGCCTGGCGAACTTTTTTATTCAGGCTTTCCGTACGCCGGTCAACTTCAGTTCGTAAACCAGCCTTTTCAAATTCATGGCTTAAAGACTCGGCAAAGGGAATCAGCTTATCGTTTATGGGCAGCAGCACCACTTGAACAGGACTTAACCACAGGGGAAATTTACCAGCAAAATGTTCTAAGAGAATACCAAAAAAACGCTCAATAGAACCGTAAATGACCCGATGAATCATAATGGGACGATGTTTCTGGTTGTCCTGGCCTATATAGGAAAGATCAAATCGTTCCGGCAGGGCCATATCCAGCTGAATTGTGCCGCATTGCCAGGATCGTCCCAAAGCATCTCGAATATGAACGTCTATTTTGGGGCCATAGAAAGCACCGTCTCCCTCATTAATTTTATATTCCCTGCCATATTTTTTTAAGGCAGCGTCCAGTCCCTGAGTTGCAATTTCCCATTGACTGTCGGAACCAATGGATTTTTCAGGTCTGGTGGAAAGCTCCAGATCAAAGCCAAGCCCAAAAGTGCTGTAAATTCGATTAGCCAGCTCCAAAACCCCAAGAATTTCATCCTGAATCTGATCTGGCGCCATAAAAATATGAGCATCATCCTGATGAAAGGACCTCACCCTGAACAAACCGGAAAGCACCCCGCTAAGTTCATGGCGATGTACCAGACCAATTTCAGCAACCCGCACCGGCAAATCTTTATAAGAGTGGGGCTTTATATCGTATAAAAGCATACCTCCCGGGCAATTCATGGGTTTAATTGCATACTCTGTTTCATCAATCAAAGCTGTATACATATTTTCGCGGTAATTATCCCAGTGCCCGCTTTTTTCCCACAAGGTTCGCTGCAAAAGAATAGGGGTTTTGGTCTCAACATACCCTGCTTCCCGATGCTCTTTACGCCAATATGCTAAAAGGGCATTCCAGATATCCATTCCCCTGGCGTGAAAAAACGGCATGCCCGGAGCATAATCATGAAAGCTGAACAGATCCAGAGCTGTGCCGAGTTTGCGATGATCCCGTTTTTGAGCTTCTTCAATAAGATGCAAATGCTTTTTTAAACTTTTTTTATCAAAAAAGGCGGTGCCGTAAATTCGTTGCAATTGAGCTTTGGTTTGATCCGCGCGCCAATAGGCCCCGGAAACTTTCATTAACTTGAAAGCTTTAATAAATCCAGTATGGGGCACATGTGGGCCACGACATAAATCAGTAAATTCGCCCTGCTTATAAAACGAGATATCACCATCAGTTAAATTTGACAGCATTTCAAGCTTATATGGCTCATCTTTATAAAATTCAAGGGCACTGGCTTTAGAGACGATCGAGCGTTGCAGAGGAAATTTTGCTTTAATGATTTTTTTCATCTCAGCTTCGATTACAGGGAAATCATCTTTGGAGACCGGCACCATATCAATATCATAATAAAAGCCGTCTTTAACCACAGGTCCTATGGTCAATTTGGCATCCTTATACAAACGGGTAATTGCCTGTGCCATAACATGAGCCGCACTATGACGCATTATTTCAAGGCCTTTTGGGTCTTTGTTTGTAATCAGTCTGACTTTGGCATCCTGTTCAATTATAGTTGACAGATCAACTATATTATCATCGAGCTCCATGGCCACACAATTTTGAGCTAATCCTTTGGAAATGCTCAGAGCAATATCCAGGCCGGAAATTTGCTTATCAAACTCTTTAATACTCTGATCGGGCAGGGTTATTTTTATCATTTGATTCTCTTTATATTTATAATGGTGCGGCAAAAATAGATTAGTAGTAATATCAATTGGGTCTGATATAAAACAGGGTAAGCTGTTTTTGCCGGAACACTAAGTTAAAAAATTAGTTGTTAATTATAATAATTAGCTGTATTCCAAGACAGTTTTATCATTTATAAATTTTTAATAATTATTAAAAAACTTAGAAAATAATATCCAGACTAATTAAAATTATAAAAAATAAGGGAAATAACTTGGTGGGTCAAGAAAAAAAAAATAGTCATAGCAATGAACCAAAATATCAATACATCAACACTTTTTCCGATTTACAGGCCTTTATAGCTGAAATTGAATCTGAAAAAATATTAGCAGTTGACCTGGAAGCCGATTCCATGTTTCATTTTAAGGAAAAAATATGTCTGATTCAGATGTCTACTCAAAACCAAAGCGCTGTTATTGATCCTCTCTTTATCAAAGATCTTTCACCGCTTAAACCAATTTTCCATAATCCAGCAATAAAAAAAATTTTTCATGGAGCTGATTATGATATCCGATCTTTATATCGTGATTTTAAGATTGATATCAATAATCTTTTTGATACTCAGTTGGCAAGTATGTTTCTGGGAATTCGGGAAACCAGTCTGGAGGCAGTTTGTAAAGCCCGCTTTAACATAAAACTGGATAAAAAATATCAAAAAAAAGATTGGTCAATCAGGCCTCTGCCGACTCCAATGGTTGATTATGCTGCCGGCGATACAAAATATTTGATTTCTCTTTATACCGAGCTTGCTAAAGAGCTATCCGAGGCAAAGCGTGACTTTTGGGTTATTGAGGAGTGTGAGTATTTGAGCAAGGTCAGATCAACCAATGCCGATAATGCCCCTTTATTTTTGAAATGCAGGGGGGCCGGCCGTCTTGACCGCCAAAGCCTGTCTGTTTTGGAAAATCTGCTGCAATTAAGAAAAACCATCGCTGAAAAAAAAGACCGGCCTCTTTTCAAAGTGCTCTCAAACAGCTCTCTAATAGACATCGCAACATCCAGGCCCCTAAAATTGAGAGTGCTGAAAGAACTCAATATTATCAGTCACAAGCAACTGAATATGTATGGAAAATCTTTAATTAAAGCAATTATTGCCGCCATTGAAATACCTCAGGAAGATCTTCCTTTATACCCTCGTAAAAAAAAGTCGGTGTCAGTAAAGGCTTCCAGGCGAATTAAAGTTCTGAAAAAATGTCGGGACCAATTATCAGAACAATTTATGCTTGAGCCTGGCCTTTTGCTGAATAAATCTTTAATATGCATTCTTGCGGAAAAAAACCCTCATAATCTGGATGAGCTAAAAAAGATTCCTGAAATAAAGAATTGGCAGCATAAGGTTTTTGGGACAGAAATCGTAAAAACCCTTAAAACTTTGCCCAGCTGATTTTTTAAATATCGGATTTTTTTAAATTCTTTTGTAAACCAAATTTCATGGTCAAGCGTCTTATGGATTGAAACCCAATAAGGAGAAATTAACCATGAAAAATGCCATGGCTAACGAGTTTTTATGACCATTCGGGATTCAGCACAAACGCAACACAGGCCGGCCACGCTCTCCCCTCAGATTATTACCCTTGTAAAAAAAGCAACAGCCGGTCAGAGGTCAGCCTTTAATCAATTAATAGATCAATACCAGAATGCAATCATGCGCATGGTCTATTATCGGGTCAGAATCCAGATGGATGCCGAAGACCTGACCCAGGAAATTTTTTTTAAGGCTTATCGAAATATTTCCCGGCTTAAAGACCCGGAACGGTTTCGCAGCTGGCTGTTCAGTATTGCGATCAATCGTATTCGGGATTATTACCGGAAAAATAAATTTTTGAAGTTGTTTGGGGCACTGCCGGAAAAAGAGGATACTGTATCTCAAAATAAGGCATTGACTTATGATTCAAAAGTCCATGAAAATTTGTTAAAACAGGAGTTCTGGCAGCAGGTCAGCAATGCCCTAAATATATTATCGCCAAAGGAAAGAGAGGTTTTTCTGCTAAGATTTTTTGATCAATTAAGCCTCAAAGAAATTTCTCAGACTTTGCAAAAGAGCGAAAGTACGGTAAAGACTCATCTCTACCGTGCTCTGTCCAAATTTAAAAAAGAACGATCTATAACCATTTTACTTGGAAACGGACAAAATAAATGAAAAAAAACCAATCTCGTCATCTTAGGGAAGATCAAATACTTGCCGCAGTGGTGGCTGAAAATGATTTACCTGTTCATTTGCAAGAGCATCTGCTTTTTTGCAGGGAATGTTCCCTGAAAAAAGATCATCTTTCTCAAGATCTGTTTTGTCTTGGGCAAAAAGCCGTTGAAATGGTCCCTGTAATTTCCGGCAGGATACGGCTTCCAGAAAAAAGCCGAATTTTTATTTTTAACCGGCATTTTAAAAATGCTCTTGCAATATGCTCAACTATTATATTTATTTTTTTAGCAGTCTGGGTGCCTGACTGGAAATCCAAACCAGATTTTTCAAAAGCGCAAAGGGACCGGCAGGATTCAGCTATATTTATGGCGGAAATAAAAAGCCTGGTGGAAAATGCCCTGCCCAAAGAGTATCAGGATATAGCAGACCCTTTGGATTTTGGAATTCAGGCTGATTTTATGCAATATATAGTACCGGCTTCAGATGCTCCTTATATAAAAAAGGGCTAAACTATAATCTTAAAAATAATTAATATTTATTATTTTAAGGGTAAGCAAAAATGTTAAAAAAATTGATACTTATTATTTTAATGGTCGGCAGTCTGCTTGGATCAGCTTTAGCGCAAGGACACGAAGTTCCTTTGGGAAAATGGTGGCATAATCAACGGGTGATTGAAAAATTCAACCTGAGTTCTGATGAGTTGAATCAACTGGATCGAGCCTTTAGGAAAAGCCGTCGTCAGCTCATTGGGCTGCGAAGTCAGGTGGAAAAAGAACAGTTTGACCTGGAAACTCTTTTTGAAAATAAAGAGCTGGATGAAAAAAAAGCTTTTGACCAGCATTATAAACTTGAAAAAGCTCGAACAGCGCTGGCCACTGAACGATTTCGTTTTTTTCTCACAGTCAGAAAAATTTTAGGTCTGGAGCGCTTTGAGCAGCTAAGACGATTTAATAAAATGCGCCGGCAAAAGGCCAGGCGCAATAATACAAACCCAAAAACAGAATAAATGCAAAACATCAGGATGATTTGATTCTACCCCACTTTTGACAAAAATTCATGATGTTAGATAAATATCTGAACATTATCTCGTGTATTCGATATAGTTAACATAACCGGTAATTTTTAGCTTTATCATAGTTTTTCGGTTATCATTGCTCAGCCCCTCAGCTTTACGCTCGGCTTATATCTGAGAAAAATCCACCCCATTTGTCTTTCAAAAAATGCTAAAAGTGAGAATCAAAGAACTTTGAGTTTAAGCTTTTAAGATCTACCCGGCTTGTATCTCAAAATCAACAGAATATGAGGCACAAAGGGTTTTGAGCTTAATTCTTTAAGGCCTATTCTTTTTGTCCGTCAAATATAGAACTATATTGACGTTTATTAACGGTAGTGCTAAACAGGTAGTGGTGATATGAAAAGTTGTAATATCAATATGATACAGATTTTACATAGAGAATGATTATGATTAAGTTTCACCACTAAATTATCAGAAAATACAAGGTTATAGTGGGTTTAAGGTGCGTTAAGA
>JASFBJ010000008.1 GCA_030149585.1 Desulfobacterales bacterium
ATTAATTCATCTGCACAGCGGGCCCGCAAATCAGGATACATTCCTCCCTGAATAATACCGAATAAACTGTTTTGCCTGGTGGTGCCGCTTTTCCAGGCCTCTTTGCAGCGTCTGGCCCATTTTGTAGTTCGGATAAGGGCGCTTAAAGCCTCCTTGTGGCTTGCCGGATAAGAAATACACTGGTCAAGACACATCAGGATATCTGAATTTAAGCAGATCTGAATTTGAGTAGCTTTTTCCGGAGTTAAAAGATGAGATGATCCATCAATATGGGATTGAAAGGCATAGCCCTGATCATCAATTTTTGAAAGCCGGGCCAGAGAAAATGCCTGAAAGCCGCCACTATCGGTTAAAATGGGATGATTCCAGTGCATAAAATTATGAAGACCACCAAAACGCTCAATCACCTCACAACCAGGTCTCAGATATAAATGATAAGCATTGCCCAAAATAATGCGGGCTCCGGCAATTTCCAGCTCTTCCGGAGTCAGAGCTTTAACTGTGGCAAGGGTCCCAACCGGCATAAAAATTGGAGTTGGAATCTCACCGTGCAAAGTCTGAATAACCCCTGTCCGGGGTACTGCCATACTCTTTTTATTGCAAGCCCCTTGTAAATCCAAATTAAAACTGAGCATAATTATTTATTAATTTACCTGTTCACGAAATGAACATGGCATCCCCGTAGCTGAAAAAGCGATACTCTTGATCCACTGCTTCGTCATAAGCCTTAAGTATTTTTTGTCGTCCGGCAAAGGCTGAAATCAGCATCAAAAGCGTTGAACCAGGCAAATGAAAGTTGGTAATCATAGCATCCACCACCTTAAAATCATATCCTGGATAAATAAAAAGATCGCAATTGCCGCTACCTTCGACCAGGCGTCCCTGATCATCTGAAGCAAATTCCAGGGTTCTCACACATGTGGTTCCAACTGCCACAATTCTTTTTTTCTGCTCTTTTGCCTTATTAATCATGTGGGCTGTTTTTTGAGAGATGGAATACCATTCAGAGTGCATTTTATGCTCTCTGATATCATTAACCCTGACAGGTGAGAAAGTGCCGTAACCAACGTGCAGTGTAATTTGTGCGATTTTAATCCCCTTTTGCACAAGCCGGGCCAAAAGATCTTTGGTAAAATGAAGTCCGGCTGTTGGGGCTGCAATAGCTCCTTTTTGAGAAGCATAGACGGTCTGGTAGCGAAATCGATCCTTATTATTTTGCGGATTAGAGCCATTTCGTTTGATATAGGGCGGTAATGGCGTTTTACCTATCTGGTATAAAAGTTTTTCAAAATCATCATACCCGAAAAACCGGACAGTATAAAAGCCATCCCCAGCTTCCAGAATTTCTGCTTTAAGCCCCTTATCAAAAAGCAATAAAGAGCTAACCAAAGGGCTTTTGGAAGCTTTAATCAGGCAGCGGCACACCCAAATTCCAGACAACCTTTTATAATTCCCGCTTTGAGCCCGGCTTTGAGCATAGTCTAAAAATAAAAGTTCTACTTTGCCGCCGGTCTCTTTTTTTCCCAGCAGGCGGCCGGGAATAACTTCGGTATTATTGATTACTAATAGATCGTCAGGGCCCAGTAAGTCATAAAGAGTACTAAACCGATGATGCGCGAACTTGTTATTTTTACGGTTTAAATAAAAAAGTCTTGCCTGATCCCGGTTTACTACAGGTTCTTGAGCGATCAGATCGGGCGGCAGAGTGTAGTTATAATCATCAAGTTTAAACATATCCGCCAAAGCTTTATTTTTTGCCCAGATATACCAAGAGCAACCCAAAGGCCATTAATAATAGCCCCATTTTGCGCAGATCACCATCTGGGATATCCATAACTTTTTGAACCCAGGACTTCATTTTTTCAGGAAAGGCAAAATAGGGTAAGCCCTCAATTATCATTACCATTCCAATAACACAGAAAAAAAATTCCATTATGAGTCACTATTCGCCATATAATTTTTTTGAAAATCAATTTTCAAAAGCACAGGTTGGACAAAATGCATCCATAAATTCCTGATTCTATCACCACAAACTTTTTATTATACTCTTGCATGAAGGTTTTGTCAAAATAAATTCCGTGACACTAACTTCCTTAAATATGCATCACAGCTTCAGGCCATCTTTGCCAGATCTAAAATCACAAAAATAATGAAACATTTAAGCTATAATAACTTCTATATAATTGACATTTAAAGGCGATCTTTATGACAATCTTTTGACACGATAATAATAAAAAATACAAATAACCCGTAACCTACTGAATATATATCAAAAACTAAAAGCATCTCTTCTGGTATGCCAATTGCAATTAAGGAATAGCTATAAAGGAATAGCTATAATTGATTATAATCAATTGCCAAGTTTGGAGTATTTGAATAGAGTGTTATTAGAGTCGCTTATAAGCTTCAAAGGAATTTTGCCATGTATACTTTATTACCGTCAAAAGAGCCGGAAATTCCTGCTCAAAAAAAAATTGAAGATCTGGTGTCTGATCTGGTATTTGATGATGAGTGGGGAGAGATTGGATTAATGGATGTTGTGCTTGTGGATGGAATCCTTACCCAGGAAAACGATAATAAAGAGTCAAGACAACAGGAAGGCTAAAAAAGCCCAGGCAGACTTTCCGGCAATACTTCTCCTGACAGGGTATTTTGACCAGATAAATGAAAATACCCCTTTGTCACCTGATAAACAGAACTCAATCAACCGATTACCGGCTTATTCTATAATTTCAAGCACTGTTCGTTTTTTTTCCTTTGAAGAGACAGCACTAAGAATTGTTCGCATGGCCTGTGCGGTACGTCCCTTTTTGCCTATAACTTTTCCAAGATCATTTTTAGCAACTTTTAACTCCAGAACAGATGTTTGATTGCCGGAAATAGAAGAGACAGATACTTCTTCAGGAGAGTCCACCAAGGATCGGGCAATATGTTCAATCAGCTTTTCCATTTCAAAGTTCCTTTCAATTCCAATGTATTAAATCATATTTAGATAGAAATCCAATTGAGAATATTAAAGCATTGAAGTACGTTATTTTTAATATATCTAATTATATCTAATTATGCAATGCTGGCTATATACGCACATACTACTTAGTAAATATAAGTAGTTTTTTGGAAATACTGTTTTTGTGCTAATCCTTTCCTTAGAATTAATGCGCGATTGCCCAGTTAGGACCGTCGGCAATATTGACTTTTAACGGAACCTTTAACTGCCAGACACCTTCCATAACGGTTTTTGCCAGGTTTTTAACAAGTTCCAGCTCTTTTGGCGGAGTCTCAAAAACAATTTCATCATGAACCGTCAAAAGCATCAGGGATTTTAATTTTTTTTCCCTAAGAGCAACCTCCATATTTATCATAGCTATTTTTATCAGATCAGCGGCTGTGCCCTGAATAGGAGTATTGACTGCTGTTCGTTCAGCATAGGCCCTCATATTTCGATTTGGGCTGTTAATATCCGGCAGAAAACGCACTCTTCCAAGCAAAGTACTGGTCTTGCCTGTTTTTGAAGCATTGGCAACTGCGTCATCAATAAATTTTTTTACACCTTTATAACGCGTAAAATAGTTATGTATATAGCTCTTGGCCATTTTGTTGCTGATTCCAAGTTCCTTTGAAAGACGGTAAGAACTCATCCCGTAAATTATGCCGAAATTAATGATTTTGGCATGTCTTCGAAGTTCCGGCGTAATAAAAGAGGGAAATACCTGAAAAATTTCAGTAGCTGTCCTGGTATGGATATCTTCATCTTCATCAAAGGCTTTAAGCAAAATTGGATCAGCAGCATAATGCGCGAGAATCCTAAGCTCAATCTGGGAATAATCTGCGGCCACAAAATGCCATCCAGGACGGGGAATAAAGGCCTCACGAATTTTGCGGCCATCTTTAGACCGGATCGGGATATTTTGCAAATTTGGTTCGCTGCTGCTTAAACGACCTGTTGCGGTCACGGTTTGATTATAGGAGGTGTGGATTCGACCGGTTTCAGGATTAATAAGCTCCAAAAGAGCATCAGTATATGTTGATTTGAGTTTGGCCAGACTGCGATGACGCAAAACCAGACCCGGCAATTCATAATCTTTGGCTAATTCGGTGAGAACATTGACATCTGTTGAAAAGCCTGTTTTTTTTTTAGTTTTTTTCTTGACCGGCAATTTTAGTTCTTCAAAAAGAATTTCCCCTAATTGTTTGGGAGAGTTCAGATTAAATTTTTTACCGGCCAGAGAAAAAATATCTTCTGAGAGTTGACTGAGCTTCTGTCCGAATTCTTTAGATAAATTATGGAGTTTTATCCGATCTACACAGATACCGGTTTTTTCCATATTAAGCAGGACCGGCACCAGTGGCATCTCCACTTTTTCAAAAAGATCCGTCAGACCAATCTCGTTCATTTTTTCAGCCAGAATATTACTTGCCAAAAAGGTGATATCAGCATCTTCGCAGGCATAAGGTACTGCCTGGGCCAGAGGAACTTTTGCAAAACTGATGCTGTTTTTCCCCTTACCAGTGACATCCTGAAAAGTTATGGTTTGATGATCTAAAAATTCCAAAGCAATCTGATCAAGACTATGACTGCGTTTTGAGGGGTTTATCAGGTAGGAGGCAAGCATGGTATCAAACACTACGCCTTTAAGATTAATCCCGTGTCGTTCCAGAACCATCCAGTCATATTTAATATTTTGGCCGATTTTCTTTATTTCAGGATCTTCAAGCAGGGGCTTTAAATGAGTTAAAATTTCCGGCCATGCGAGTTGCTCTGTCTTGTCCGAAAATTCATGGCCGCATGGAATATAAAAGGCCTTGTTTTTTTGCATGGCAAATGAAATCCCCACCAGCCTGGCCAGCATGGGATTTTTTGATGTGGTCTCTGTATCAATTGCGAATAAGCCGCTTTTTTTTAAATTTTTAACCAGTAAAATAAGATCATCTATTTTTTGAACAGGGAGATACTCTTTTTTTGAAAGATCAGACCTTCTGGGCAGTATTTTTTTTAACTGGTTAAATTCCAGACTGTTAAACAGATCTGTGAGTTTGTCATAATTCGGAGTTATGATGCAACAGCTTGCCGGGTCAAATTCTATTTGGACCTTGGTATCAATTGTAACCAGGTCTTTGCTTAAAAATGCCTGGTCTTTGAAATTTACAAGGTTTTCATGCTGCTTTTTTTTGGTGATGGTATCCACCTGTTGATATAATTGCTCAAGGCTGCCAAACTCTTTGATTAAAAGCTGGGCTGTTTTAGGGCCGATTCCCGGCACACCCGGAATATTATCAGCCTTATCACCGGACAGCCCCATCACATCAATCATTTTTTCTGGTTCCAGTTCAAATTCTTTTAAAACTACCGCAAGATCTATCTTTTTATCTTTCATGGGATCCCAAATCCAGCTTGCAGGTGTTATCAACTGAATAAAATCTTTATCACCGGTCACCATTATTATTTCAAATCCGGCTTTTTCGGCCAGTCTGGCGCAGGTGCCTATCAGGTCATCAGCCTCAAAGCCTTGTTTTTTAATGATTTTGATGTTGAATCCAGCAGTAATCTCTTTAATTTGCGGAAGCTGTACCAGGAGATCTTCCGGCATTGGTGGGCGGTTGGCTTTATAATCTGAGTACATCTTATGCCGAAAGGTGGGGCCTTTGGCGTCAAAAAACATGCATAGATATGCTGGATTTTTTTGTTCTATCAGATTAAGCAGCATTCGGGTAAAGCCAAAAACAGCATTAGTGGGCTGCCCCTTTGAATTGCTCAGGCCTTGGATGGCATGATAGGCTCTATAAATATATGCGCTTCCATCAATTAAATATATGACTTTTTCATTTTTCATAAGATTCAAAATGTCCATTAAAAGCAGTTTCGGCAATGCATAATTACAGGTAATTTATTTCGCTTAGTTGACTAATTTCAATGTATCCGGTAAAATTTTTTGTTTATAGTATTTTTGTGCATTATCATTAGCCACTGGAAATAACAATCTATTTAGGGTTCGCGCAAAAATATATGCAAGGCGCTGGAATCGATGCAGTTATGAATAGATATACCAGGTGAATCATGTCAGATTTTGTTACTAAATCAGCTTATAGACGGAAAAGATATCGTCGGCAACAATTAATTTGTGTATGTTGCCGGAAGAAAAAGCCTTTTTGCTGGACGTGTCGTTGCGACTTTTGTATTTGTCAGGATTGTATGAATGAAAATATATGGGGAATGTCTTGCAATGGAATAACCTGGCAATGCCCGGACTGCGGAGCTCAAAACGGGTTTGGCAATCAATGAGCAGTTTTGATCAGTTTATTGAAGATATTTTTGAATTCTCTGGCCGGCTTGCCTGATGGTTTATGATGAATCGCGGGTATTAAAGTTCTTGAGCTTTTTTTCACATCTGAATGAAAAGTTATATTTCCTAAATGAGTTAGATTTAATAAAAGGGTTTTGCCGACTAGCTTTTTAATATGGGCTGCCAGCTTATCAGCAAACCGTGAGTCATCAACCATATTAATAATCAAGTTTAATCTGAAATTTTTAATGAAATTTCTTAAAAGGGGCCAGCTGCCGGGTAATTCATTTTGTACCCGCTGGACAAGAATTTCAATACGTTTATCCCCATTTTTTTTACCAAGATTTATTACCTCATGAATGAGATGTTCAAGTTTTTTGTCTTTAGGGGATTTATCTGAAGACCCTAAAGACGAAAGCCTGTTTAACCCGCGATATAAAGAGGCTTTTATGAAATTGATGGCTTCCAGATAGGCGGCTGGATCACAGGTCGTAACTATAATGCGATGATCTGCGTTAATAAAAAAGTCTAATGTATTAAATGTTGTGTCACCCCCTAAATCCAGGATAACATAAGAGGATTTGATTTTTCTGACCGCCTCCATAATTTTCATTTTTTGGGCGTATGTTATATTGGCAATCCCCAATTTGGAATTATCGCCTGCGATAAGATAAGGTCCAAAAGGTGTTTTGGTGATTGCCGGAGCCAGATTATCAAGGTTACCATAGATAAAATCATTAATACTGTATTTAAAATTAATTTTGTTAAAATATAAATGAAGGTTTGGACCATATAGATCAAGATCAGCGGCAACTGTTTTTTTCTTCAACCGGCTGAGAAGCACAGCCAGATTTGTACTTATAATGCTTTTTCCAATACCGCCCTTAGCGCCGCCAATTGCGATTATTTTTTTTGAGACTGATATTTTTTTAACAGGTTTTTTATCTTTTTCTGCTAAAAATTGAGTCAATATTTTGTAGGAAGTGGTGATTTTACCAAAGCGTTCTTGACGTTTTATAATCATTTCAGAGGTCTCATCAGGATAGCGATCCGGATGATATTGAAATACCTTTTTGCGAAATGCTTTTTTTAAGCGCTCTGGGCTAAGGGATTCGATAAAGTTTTGATTTTGGGCGTGATTGATCGTGAACAGGTATGCGCAGGATCTTTGCAGCAGAATTGTCTGTTGGTAATTTAATTCCATTTTTGATTATTTTGCAGTATAATAATTTTAAAATATTTTAATTAGTAAAAAAACTGAACAGGCCAACCGGCTAATTGATTTATAATTCGATTTACAATTTGATGTACAATTGCATAGATTGTGCCAAAATATACAGGAGGTTTTTATGGATTTTATTATTCCAGACAGACAACATGCCTTTGCTTTACTCAAACAGTATAATCAGAGTCAAAGTCTTATAAAACATGCGCTGGCTGTAGAAGGGGTGATGAGGTATTTTGCCAGGCAGAGGGGCCGTGATGAAGAAAAATGGGGAATAATAGGCCTGGTGCATGACCTTGACTATGAACAGTTTCCAGATCAGCATTGCCTGAAAAGCAAGGAAATCTTAAATAATAACAGATGGCCACCGGAATATATACGGGCGGTTGTCAGCCATGGATGGGGAATCTGTTCTGAGGTAAAGCCTGAAACTGAACTTGAAAAAGTGCTTTACGCTATTGATGAATTAACCGGCTTAATAGCGACCACAGCTCTGGTTCGTCCTTCAAAAAGCTTACTGGATTTAAAGGCCGGATCAGTTAAAAAAAAGTGGAAAAATAAGCGATTTGCCGCTGGAGTAGATCGCACCATAATTGAGCGGGGCGCTAAAATGCTGGGTTTGGAACTGACTGATTTGATAACAGATACCATTATAGGTATGCGTGAAGTTGCTGAAGAAATCGGTTTGAAAAATTCAGGGGGTACCTGACTTATTTTATAAGGTGCAACACAAATAAGCCCTGCGATTAGACAATCATGTTCAGGCTATTATAGGATATCGTATTAAAAGGTTATTTAAAAAAGATTGACAATTACCTTTTTATCAAATACAAATACCTTTTTTTAAGGCGGGCATAGCTCAGTTGGTAGAGTACAAGCTTCCCAAGCTTGGTGTCGCGAGTTCGAATCTCGTTGCCCGCTCCAGTTGTAGTCCGGGTTTTCCGTATTTTGCGGATTAGTTGGGGTAGAGCTTTTGTTATTATGTTGACTTAATTTTCATTATGGTTGCTTTATGAATAAATAATTTTTTTCAGTAACCATTAAGAGCTTTGCTTGAAGAAAACGGGCTGTCGCCCGTTTTTTTGTTTTTTTTTATAACCAAGGGCCTGAGATATTGAGCCTGGGATTTATCTAAATCCATTGAAAACACGAAGAAGAAAAAAAAACAGCTTCAAGCCTTCTTGCTTTGCCAAAAAAGATTTTGGTTCAGTAAAGCTTGAAGCAGTTGTGGATAAAGTTAAACAACTGGCCGAACCAATATGTGTTGGCGAAGGACTTGAGCTGATACAGGTTAAATTTATAAATACGGCAGGGGGCATGATTTTACAAATTTATCTTGACAAACCCGGTGGAATTTTGTTGGACGACTGTATTAATATCAGTCGGCAGCTTAGTGATGTTCTGGATGTCGCCATTGACCTCAAATGTGCTTATCGACTTGAGGTCTCTTCACCTGGGCCTGATAGACCGTTGACCCAGTTGAACGATTTTCATCGTTTTGAGGGGCATCAGGTTCAAATCAAGCTGAAAACAGCGGTTAATGGACGCAAAAATTTTAAAGGCCTTCTTATGGGAAAAGCCGAAAATAAAATTCAGATATTGGCAGATCAAAATAAAATTGCCTTTAATTATCATGAAATTGCCGGCGCACGGCTTATAAATTATAACGGAGAAAATTAATGCTTTTAACAGAGATTCAACGCGTTATTGAGCAGGTAAGTCGCGATAAAGGAATTGAACGGGAAATTTTGATAAAAGCCCTTGAAGAAGCTGTAGGATCTGCGGTAAGAAAAAAATTCGGCAGCAATATGGACGTCGAGATTGAATATAATCAAGAACTTGGTGAATTTGAAATTTTTCAGTTTAAAGAAGTGGTAGAAGAACTTGTTAATCCAGGCTTTGAAATTATTTTATCCGAAGGCCAGAAACTGGATCCAGGTTGTGAAATAGGCGATAGTCTGGGCGTAAAATTGGAAGTGGCCAGCTTTGGCAGAATTGCAGCCCAATCAGCTAAACAGGTGATTATTCAAAAATTAAAAGATGCTGAACGAAATGCTGTTTATATTGATTTTAAGGATCGAAAAGGAGAGGTTTTAAATGGTATTGTGCAGCGAATTGACAGGGGCAATATTATTGTTAATCTGGGGAATACTGAAGGGATACTCAGACCTAAAGATCAGATTCCAAGAGAGCTCAATCGGCGGGGAGATCGGATCAGATCTTTAATTAAGGATGTGCTTCAGGACACCCGTGGGCCCCAGATAATTCTTTCAAGAACTGACCCTGATTTTTTGATTAAGTTGTTTAAAGTAGAGGTGCCTGAAATTGGTGAGGGCATTGTGGAAATTAAGGGCGCTGCCAGAGAACCCGGCAGTCGAGCCAAATTTGCCGTAGCCTCCAATGATTCTGATATTGATCCGGTTGGAGCCTGTGTAGGCATGAAGGGAAGCCGTGTTCAAAATGTAGTTCAGGAGCTCAAAGGAGAAAAAATCGATATTATTTCCTGGCATGTTGATCCAGCAAAATATGTTTGTAATGCACTGTCCCCAGCGGAAATATCGCGTGTTATAATTGATGAGGAAAACCGTTCGATGGAAGTAATCGTGCCGGATGAATTTCTTTCTGTGGCCATAGGTAAACGCGGACAAAATGTCAGGCTCGCATCTAAATTAACCGGGTGGCGTCTTGATGTGATTAGTGAAACCAATTATAGCGAGGCAATGCAGGATAGTTATGATTCTCTGATGCAATTAGAGGGCGTTGGGATCAGTATGGCTGATACTCTTTATGAAAAAGGCTTTTATTCTGCTGAAATCCTTGCTGAAGCAGCTATTGATGATCTTATCCAGGTCAGGGGGATTGGTGAAGAAAAGGCGAACCAGTTGATTGACAATGCACAAAAATACTTATTAGAGATTAAAAATGCTCAACAAAAAGAACCTGCCCTGACTGATACTGAATCAACTGACGAGATATCAGACATGGAAAATGTTAGAGATTCCGTTGCAGAGCCCCAGCCTGATGATGTAGATATTGCTGATACTGAGGCTGAAGATGCTGAAGATGTAGTTGCTGAGAATACTGAGGCTGAGGCTGAAGATGCTGAAGATGTAGTTGCTGAGAATACTGAGGCGAAAGATGATGACGTTGCTGCTGATGGGAAGGACGCTACAATCCAAAGACCGGCTGATTCAGACAACGGAAATAATGGTGATCCAAAAATCACTGAGACAATAATTAAATAATTTATAGTGCTCGAACCGAAATTATCAGTTTTTTTGTTCAGACACGGTATAAAAATTTTCAGATTGAATTTAGGGGGGATTGATGTCCAAAATCAGAATCTATGAACTCGCCAAGAAGCTTAATATGACAAATAAAGAGCTCCTTGAAAAAATAAAGGAGATGGATATTTCTGTCACCAGCCATATGAGTTCTCTGGATGAAGATTTCGTTGCCCGGATTAAGGCCTTTTTGGGCGGTGACAAACCTGCCAAAATGGAAGAAAAACGGATAAAATCGACAGTTATCCGTCGCCGGAAAAAAGTTATCAAAAAGCCTGTAATAGAAAAAGACAAAGCAGATGAAAATAAAATATCGGCTGAAACAAAAGAAAAAGACATAGTTGAAACAAAAGACGCAAAAAGTCCGGGCCCTGACGAAATAAAATTAGACAAAATAAAACCAGCCAAAATAAAACCAAAAAAAACAGCGGAACCTGCTGCGACCATTATAAAACCCGCAAAGACAAAAGAGAAAAAAAAGGCTGTTGAACCGGCTGCTCCAAAACCGGATGACCAAAAGCCGACTAAAACAAAACCAGATGATTTAAAGATAGATGATTCAAAGATAGCTGAAACAAAAAAGGCTGAAATAAAAACAGCAATTAGTGAAAAAATTGATGATTCCAAACCAATCAAGGCTTTAAAAAAATCAAAACCCATAACCAAAGCCCACAAAACCAGGAGAGAGACTCCGGCAAAGATAATCAAACTTGCAAAGCCTTTAGTCCAAAAGGCTAAAAAAACCCTTGCCGCTGTTAAACATAAGCGACCACGCACGCCTTTTTCTAAAGAGCCGAAAAAAACTGATAAAAAAGATGCTCTTTCAAAAGAAAAATACGATAAAATAGAACCATCTACCCCTGTAAAAAAGAAAAAAGTCAATCGTGCCAGACCAGGAGAACCAGGTCAGGATAAGGCTTTTTTCAATAAGAAAATTTCTTTTCGTAAACGGGAAGTAGTTGAAGGCAACGCGCTTTATTCAAAAAAACGCAAAACCCGGAAAGGTAAAAAAGGCGCTAAAACCAAATCCTTTGGAAAAGTTCAAAAAACTCAAATTACAACGGCTAAGGCTATTAAGCGGCGAATCAAAATCGAAGACGTTATTGTGCTGGCTGATCTTGCCAAGCGCATGGGCATAAAGGCAAATGAGATGATTGCCAAGCTGATGGGCCTTGGCGTTATGGTAACGGTTAATCAAACCATTGATTTTGATACTGCTTTATTAGTTGCCGCTGAATTTGATTATGAACTGGAAAAAGCTAGTACGGTTGAAGAATTAATTGTCAAAACACAGGATGAGGATTCCTCTAATCTGATGGAGCGGCCACCGGTAGTCACTATTATGGGACATGTGGACCATGGGAAAACTTCTCTTTTGGATGTGATTCGAAAAACCAGAGTTACTGAATCAGAAGCCGGAGGTATTACTCAGCATATTGGCGCTTATCAGGTAAAAACAAAAAAAGGTGACATTGTATTTTTAGATACTCCCGGGCATGAGGCTTTTTCAGCTATGCGGTCAAGGGGAGCAAAAATAACCGACATCGTAATTCTGGTTGTGGCTGCAGATGATGGGGTTATGCCCCAGACAATTGAAGCCGTAAACCATTCCAAGGCCTCTGGTGTGCCTATTATTGTAGCGGTAAATAAAATTGACAAGGATAATGCCGACCCTGACCGGGTTTTACGTGAGCTTTCCGAAATTGGATTGACGTCTGAAGAGTGGGGCGGGGATACTATTATTGTTAAGGTTTCAGCAAAAAAAAATCAGGGTATAAATCAACTTTTAGAAATGATTCTCCTGCAAACCGAAATGCTGGAACTTAAAGCTAATCCAGATAAACTTGCGGTCGGCAGGGTAGTAGAGGCCAAACTGGATTTCGGGCGAGGACCGCTTGCTACTGTCCTGATCGAAGAGGGAACTTTAAAAGTCGGAGATCCTGTTGTTTGCGGTATCCATTATGGAAAGATCCGGGCATTATTAAACGATAGTGGTAAGCAAGTCACCAAAGCCGGGCCTTCAATGCCGGTTGAAATTATCGGGCTTTCCGGAGTGCCGGCTGCCGGAGATGAATTAGTTGCCGTAGATGATGAGAAAAATGCTAAACAGGTAAGTGCTCACCGAAGTCAGAAATTTCGCGCTCAGGAACTTGCCAAAACAAGCCGGCTTAGTCTTGAGGGACTGTTTGAAAGAATGCAGGAAGGCGAAGTTCAGGATCTAAATATAATTATAAAGGCTGATGTGGATGGATCAATTGAAGCTCTAAAGGATTCATTGGTCAAACTTTCCAATAATGAAGTGGAAATTAACGTGGTTCATTCCGCCACCGGAACGATTACTGACTCTGTTATATCGCTGGCTGCTGTTTCAACCGCCATAATTATCGGATTTAATGTGCGCCCCAACATTAACGTTCAGGAACTCGCAAAAGAAGAAAATATTGATATACGCTTTCATAATATCATCTATAACGTGATTGATGAGATGAAAGGGGCCATTGTTGGAATGATGAAATCGACCTATGAAGAACGCGTTCTGGGCCGTGCTGAAGTGCGACAGGTTTTTCATGTTCCAAAAATAGGAACGATTGCCGGTTCTTATGTGATGGATGGAAAAATTGTTAGAAATAATCGCCTGCGCCTTTTAAGAGACGGAGTTGTTGTTTATGATGGAAAAAATAACTCATTACGGCGATTTAAAGATGATGTCAAAGAAGTGCAAAGTGGCTATGAATGCGGCATTGGAATAGAAAATTTTAATGACATCAAGGTAGGAGATGAGCTTGAGTGCTATTGTCTGGATGAGATTAAGCCTGAATTAAAATAAAATATAGTCCAAAGGGCTAAAATGCCCGATTATTGATAAAAATGGTTATTGGTGTGGGAAAAATTACATGGCGCTTACATGATTGTCGCTCTTTGAAAGCAAAAAGGGTAATCGTAAAAGCCATAATCAGCCGATTGAGAAATAAGTTTAATATTGCTGCAGCCGAAGTTGCGGCCAATGATATTCACCAAAAAGCTCTGATCGGTTTTGTCATTGTGGGAAATGATCCAAAGCTGGTTAATTCCAGAATGGATAAAATTTTAAACTTTGTTGATAGCCTGGGGCTGGCGGAAATGCTGGACTCAGACATGGAAATTATAAATTTATAAATGAAACCCTATTCAAGAGCAGATAGAGTCGGTGGGCTGATTCAGGAAATCCTTTCAGACATCTTGCATAAAGAGGTTAGTGACCCCCGTTTAGAGATGGCTACAATTTCCGGGGTAGAAATGTCGCGTGATTTGAGAATTGCCAAGATCTATTTTGCTGTCCCCAAAGGGGAAAAATCACATAAAGATGCAGCAACAGGGTTTAAAAGCGCTAAAGGATACCTGAAAAAAATTCTAGCCAAAGAGCTTGGTTTGCGCTATATGCCGGATCTCAGATTCTTTTATGATGAATCTTTTGATTATGGGTCTCATATTGATAGTGTATTGAAATCAATAAGTAATAATAATGGAACAAATCGTTCGTAATATTTGGAACAGTCACCAGATACTGCTTGCGTCCCATGAAAATCCAGATGGCGATGCTATTGGTGCCTTGCTGGCCTTAGGGTTATTTCTCGAATCAATTGGGAAAAAAATTATAATGTATAATGCCAGCCCAATTCCGGCAGTATATAATTTTTTGCCTTGTGTGGATACTATTACCAGCAAGCTTAACTCAGTGAAGCCTTATGATGCGGCTATCATTCTGGATTGCGGCAATATAGACAGGGTGGGTGAGATGGCTGATAAAATAAGCCGGATACCGGTTATTATCAATATTGACCATCATATTACCAACACCTTATTTGGCACCTGTCATCTGGTAGATCCGGAAGCATGTGCCTCAGCGGCTCTTGTTTTTCATCTTATTAATGAAATGGGGGGCAAAATTTCCAAAGATATTGCCACATGTATTTATACTGGAATTTTGACCGATACCGGCTCTTTCCGGTTTTCCAACACAAAAAAAAGAACCTTCAGTATCTGTGAAGATCTTATGAGCTGCGGTGTGGAACCTTTTGAGGTTGCCCGGCATGTTTATGGAACTTATTCTCTGGGACGGATAAAATTGCTTAATATGGCATTGGAATCAATTGAAATATCCCCAAATGGCAAGTTATCTTTTATGACCTTAACCCAAAAGATGTTAAAGGAGACTGGTACACATCCTGAAGATGCTGACGGTGTTATCAACTATGCAAGAAGAATTGAAGATATAAAAATAGCGGTTCTGATTCAGGAGCTTGAAGATAATCATCCAGCCACGTATTCTAATGGCTCGTGTTCAACAGGTTCGTGTTCAGATGACAAGTACCACGTCAGTCTGCGCTCCAATGGAAAAATTGATGTGGCTAAAATAGCTATGGCTTTTGGCGGCGGCGGACATATCAACGCATCTGGATTTACCACAAAAGCCGGACTTGGCGAACTGAAAAATATGATTACTGAAATGGCTGATAAAAATTCTGAGTTATGCATAGCCAATTAAGTGGATTTCTGGTTTTTGATAAACCCGCGGGTATTTCATCCGCCAAACTAGTGGCCATAGTAAAAAAAACACTGGGTATTGCCAAAATCGGTCATACTGGAACATTGGATCCTTTTGCCACTGGGGTTATGATATGCTGTATTAATCAGGCCACACGGCTTGCCGGCTTTTTCCTTTACGGCACTAAAACTTATGAGGCTGTCTTATACCTGGGAGTAGAAACCAATACACAGGATTTAACCGGTGAAATAATCGCGACCCATAAAACAGCGTTCCCCTCTTTAAATTCTATACAGGAAATATTTCAGCAATTTAAAGGGCGAATATTACAGAAACCACCTGTTTTTTCGGCTTTAAAACATAAGGGAACGCCACTTTATAAGCTGGCAAGGCAAGGCCGACCAGTAGAAAAACCAGCACGCACAGTTGAAATATCTCAAATAGATATCATTGATATAAACCTGCCGGAGATTCGATTTCAAGTATCTTGTTCATCTGGAACATATATACGGACACTTGGTGCTGATATAGGAAAGGCCATTGGCTGCGGGGGGCATCTGGTAAAGTTAAAAAGAGTTGAATCCGGCTGTTTTTCGCTTAACCAGGCAATTTCTTTACAAGATATGCAGGATATGCCAGGAAATATTATATTAAAAAACCATTTGATAAAAATGACCGAGGCATTGCCGCACCTTGCCACATATCGTGCCGATAAAAAAGAGGTTGAAAATATAAAATACGGCCGCAAGATTGAATCGTTTCTAAAGATAAGTCGTCCGGTCGGGATTGAACATTTTATCAAGATTGTTGATAACCAAAATGACTTGATGGCCATTTTAGAATATAAAAAAGATATTAATCAGTATAATTATTGTTGTGTTTTAGCAAAATAAATAGCAATTAAAGGGATTGCATAAAAATAATAATCAAAGGAGACTGAAACAAAGTGGTTTTTACAGCAACGGACAAAAAAGAACTAATAAATAAGTTCAAACTGCATGATAGCGATACTGGTTCACCAGAGGTTCAAATCGGGCTTTTAACGCACCGTATTTCATATTTGACGGAGCATTTAAATGTACATAAAAAAGATCACCATTCCAGACGGGGTCTTTTAATGCTTGTTGGAAAACGGCGACGTCTTTTAAATTATGTTAAAAATAATGAAGTACAACGCTATCGTAATATTATCAAAACTCTTGGTTTACGCAGATAGTTCAGATAATACGGATAGAAAAACAAAAGCCGAAGTTATACCTTCGTCTATTCATCGGATATCTATTTAATTTATCTGGTTGATTGAATTTACATGGTGGATTGAATTTATCTGGATCAGATAACTGGATTTAATCAAACAGAACTCAGGGTATATCTGGATCGTATATTTGGGTCAAGGCCCCTTTGATAACCTTTTTGGGCATCCTTCATTTTCAGCTTATACTTTTTGATGTTGCTTTTCGCCTGGTCCCCATGCTCCAGCGTGAAAATCCGTACAGTATGAATTCCCACGCTGAAGCATGGGAACGAAAAAATCGTTAAAAGGTAAAAATGAAGGAGCCTCTTTTTGTTTGATTATCCGTTGCGATAATTTTTTGAAAGTTTGTTTAATTATAACTTAAACCCGCTGAACCCTTAATGTCAGTCAAATAATTTTAGGAGAAAATATGGAAATAAATTTTAATGCGGATGTTGGAGGACGTACTCTAAATATCCAGACCGGAAAAGTTGCAAAACAGGCATCAGGTTCGGTTGTTGTGCAATATGGTGGAACTATTGTTTTGGTAACTGTTGTTGCCGACCAAAAAGAGAAAGAATCCAGTTTTTTACCCCTTTCAGTGGAGTATCAGGAAAAAATCTATGCTGCCGGACGAATTCCAGGCAACTACTTCAGACGTGAGATTGGAAGACCCAGTGAAAAAGAAACCTTAACCGCCCGTTTAATAGACCGGCCAATTCGGCCACTTTTCCCGAAATATTATAATTTTGAGACACAGGTGATTGCAACCGTACTTTCCATGGATCACGAAAATGATCCAGATATGCTGGCCTTAGTAGGCGCTTCAGCCGCCCTTGAAATATCTGATATACCCTTTGCCGGTCCAATTGCCGGGGTGCGGGTTGGACGTATTGACGGACATTTTATAGCTAATCCCACCTTACAGGAAATTGAGACCTGCGATATTAATATTATCGTGGCAGGATCAAAAACAGGGGTTGTAATGGTGGAAGGCGGGGCTGATATTGTGGGTGAGCAGGAAATGTTAGAGGCCATTTTTTTCGGGCATCAGGCAATTCAGCCTATTATCGACCTTCAAATTAAATTAAAAGAGGCTGCCGGTGTTTCCAAACGTGAGTTAACAGCCCCGGTAGTTGACGAGCAACTTGTCGAAACCGTATCAGAAATTATTGCCGGCAAGCTTCGCGAAGCAATTATAATTCCCGCAAAAGTAGAGAGAAATGCTGCTGTCAGAGCTGTAAAAAAGGCGGCAATTGAAAAGATAGGTGAAGATTACGCTGACCGTAAAGACGAAATAAAAAATATTCTTGGTGATTTGCAAAAGAAAATTTCCCGTGATCTTATTTTAAAAGAAAATCGGCGAATTGATAATCGCAAATTTGATGAAGTTCGACCGATTACCTGTGAAACCGGAGTGTTACCCAGGCCTCACGGCAGCGCTCTTTTTACCAGGGGAGAAACACAGGTAATGGGTGTTTTAACCCTTGGATCCGGTCAGGATGAACAACGGATTGAAACTTTAGGCGGTGAGGAAAATCGCTCCTTTATGCTGCATTATAATTTCCCGCCATACTCAGTCGGAGAAGTTAAACGAATTGGAGGTCCCAGCAGGCGTGATATCGGGCATGGCGGATTATCTGCCAGAGCTATTGAAAAAATATTACCTTCCAAAGAAGACTTTGATTATACAATCCGCCTTGTATCCGAAGTGTTTGAGTCCAATGGTTCTTCTTCCATGGGAACAGTATGCTCTGGTATTCTTGCTTTAATGGATGGCGGAGTCCCCATCAAGGCACCTGTATCAGGAATTGCCATGGGACTGGTTCAGGAAAAAGATCAGATAGTTATATTAACTGATATCCTCGGAGATGAGGATCATACCGGAGATATGGATTTCAAGGTTGCCGGCACAAGTGAGGGTATTACAGCGCTTCAAATGGATATTAAAATTCATGAGCTTTCCAGAGAAATTATGGAAAAAGCATTGGAACAGGCTCGTGTAGGTCGTCTGCATATTCTGGAAATTATGTTAAAATCCATTAGCCAACCCCGTAAAAGCCTCTCTCCTTTTGCACCCACTATTACCACAATTAAAATTCATCCTGATAAAATTCGCGATATTATAGGTCCTGGCGGTAAAATTGTGCGTGCAATGCAAAGTGAGACAAATACCCGGATTGAAATAATGGATGACGGCCATGTAAAGGTTGCAGCCACATCTAAAGAGGATTGCGATGCTGCCATTGAAAGAATCAAAGAATTAACCATGGAACCTGAAATTGGGGTGGTCTACGATGGAACAGTTGTTAAAATTATGGATTTTGGTGCCTTTGTCCAGATATTACCTGGCAGAGACGGCCTGGTTCATATTTCACAACTTGCCGATCACAGGGTCGCCAAAGTAACTGATGTTGTTAAAGAGGGTGATTCACTGAAGGTCAAGGTTCTTGAAATCTCCCGGGATGGCAAAATTCGCTTAAGCCATAAAGCTGTGCTGGAAAATAAAGATGGCTCAAACAGTAAATAAAACCCTTTTAAATAACGGGATTATAATATTATCCAAGTCCATGCCACATGTGAGATCGGTTTCCATGGGAGTCTGGGTCAATGTGGGAGCCCGTGATGAAAAAGCTGATCAAAGCGGGCTTTCCCATTTTATCGAGCACATGATCTTCAAGGGAACCAAAAAACGTTCCGCCTTTCAGATAGCCAGGGAGTTTGACGCTATCGGAGGTCAATCCAACGCCTTTACATCCATGGAGCATACTTGTTATCATGCCAGGGTACTGGATGTCCATTTGTCCACAATGATCGGCATCCTTTCTGATGTTTTTTTAAATTCAGTGTTTGACGACAAGGAGATTGAACTGGAGCGTCCGGTTATTTTGCAGGAGATCGGAATGAGCGAAGATAATCCTGAAGATTATGCCCATCAACTGGCCGCAGAAAATTTCTGGGGAGGCACGCCTCTTGGCAGACCGATCATCGGTCGCCGAGAAAATATAAATGGATTTAACCGGCAAACACTGAAAAACTTTTTTAATCATTTTTATAAGCCGGACAAAATTATCATAGCAATCGCCGGCAATATAGAACATGATCAGTTTGTAGATATGATAGGACCGGCGTTTGAAGCCATCCCCAAGGGCAATAGCAGCATAAAACGAAAACCACCCCGTGAACGGTTTCAGGTCAATATTCATCCCAAAAAACTGGAACAAATTCATCTCTGCCTTGGTACTAAGGGGCTTTCAATTACAAATGATCAGCGCTTTGCTTTTTCGCTTTTAAACACTATCATCGGCGGCAATATGAGTTCCCGTTTATTCCAGAAAATACGTGAGCAAAGCGGCCTTGCATATTCTGTTTATTCTTATATCTCATCTTTTGAGGATACTGGAAATTTTGGTGTATATACTGGTGTGCATCCTGATAATACAAGCGCAGCTCTTAAATTGATGATTGCAGAGCTGAATAATCTAAGAACAAAAGCCGTGACTGATAACGAATTGAAAGATTCCAAAGAGTACATAAAGGGAAATCTTTTGCTGGCCACTGAAAGCGTAGACAACCAGATGGTCAGACTGGCTCAAAATGAATTTCATTTTGGCAAACAAATATCTATTCAATCTGTTTTAGATAATTTTCAGAAAATCACACCAGATGACATCCTGACGCTTGCAAGCGATCTTTTTGCGACTGGGAACCGCTCTTTAACCGTTCTGGGACCGATTGACCCTAAAACTAATCTAAAAGATTTTATTTGATGATGAAAAAAAAGCCCTTAGTTCAAATACGGCGCTTGCGGCCGGATAAAGACGAGGACATTCCTGTTCCTCAATATATGACACCTTATTCTGCTGGTATGGACCTTCATGCGGCAATAGCAAAAGATCTTGTTTTAGAATCCAAAGCCATTATTTTAATTCCTACGGGCTTTGCGATCGCCCTTCCAAAAGGCTATGAAGCCCAGCTCAGACCACGCAGCGGCCTGGCTGTTAAACATGGCATTAGCCTGATTAATTCTCCTGGAACAATAGATGCCGACTATCGTGGTGAAATTATGGTAGCGGTTATCAATCTGGGGTCCAGGCCGTATCTTTTTCAACGGGCGGACAGAGTTGCCCAAATGGTCATAAAAAAAGTTTCCCAGGCAAGATTGGAACTTGTGGAAAAACTTGATGAAACTCAGCGAAATGCCGGCGGCTTCGGTCATACAGGCAGATAAATTTGAGATGATCGGCAAACCTCCACAAGAGATAAAGGTGTGTGTTCTGGCGAGCGGCAGCAAGGGGAACGCAATTTATCTATCTGATAACAGCACCAGTATTTTGGTAGATGCCGGTCTTTCCGGTATTGAAATCCAGCGCCGGATGGAATCTGTCCACCTTGATCCAAATGATTTAAGTGCCGTTGTTGTCAGCCATGAACATTCCGACCATATTAAAGGTGTTGGAATCATGGCCAGAAGGTTTAACCTGCCTATCTATATATCCGAAAAAACGCGATCCGCCGCGGTTTCACGATTAGGCAAAATAGCAGATCTGCACAGTTTTGAATGCGGTACAACCTTTCAAATTAACGGTTTTGCAATCCATCCATTTTCTATTTCTCACGATGCAGCAGATCCAGCCGGCTTTACACTCAATACGAGTCATTGCAAAATAGGGATTGCAACAGACCTTGGGATTGCAACCGAGCTTGTAAAAAAGCATCTAAGGGGAAGCAGGCTTCTTGTCCTGGAAGCCAATCATGATCCTGAAATGCTGCAAACCGGCCCATATCCCTGGCCACTTAAACAACGGATAAAAGGACGCAGCGGTCATCTTTCAAATTATGATTCCGGCAACCTGTTAAAAGAGGTTCTCCATGATGACCTGCGGCATGTAATTTTAGCCCATTTAAGCCAGGAGAATAATTCTCCTGAAAAAGCTGCCGGCGTTATTGGTCCGATTCTGGCAAAATCCAACACCAAACTGGAAATCGCCCGTCAGGATCAGCCCAGCAAACTCATTAAAATTCCCAATAATCAATAAGACAGTCATTAAAAATCGCAATTTTTATTCTTTTAATCTCTATATTTATGATCTGCTTTTTTTTAAAAATTGGTTCTCGACATATAAGTATTTACCTGATAATAGCGGTCAAATTTGAATATCTGTAATAATTCAAAATTATTTAACTGTTTTAAACCACACTAAATTTCAGGTTTTTTCATATAAGGGGAGGAAAATTTAATGAATTTTCAGTGCATCATATACGAAAAGGATGGGGGCATTGCTCTAATCAAATTAAACAGGCCCCAGGTATTAAATGCCATGAATAAGCAGCTTTGGCTTGATTTTCAAAAAGCTTTGGCAGATGCTAAAAAAGACCCTGTAATCAAGGTCGTAATAATCACTGGTCAGGGTCGCGCTTTTTCCACTGGAGCTGATTTAAAAGAGTCAAAAAAAAGAAGTCTGGAAGATTATCGGGATTATCTTGAGGCTCTTCAGGAAACCTCCCGGCAAATAATACGCTTTGAAAAACCAACTATTGCCGCAATTAACGGATATGCTGTTGGATCAGGCTATGAACTGGCCCTTGCCTGTGACATCCGTATTGCCGCGCAAGATGCTCAAATCGGTTCACCTGAAGCAAAAGTAACATCTTCGGTAACCGGCGGGGCATTTCGGCTGGTTCAGGATTTGATTGGGCCTGGAAAAGCCAAAGAGCTGCTGTTTACCGGAGAATATATTGATGGAAAGGAAGCCGAGCGGATTGGCCTGGTCAATTATGCCTTACCCCTTAATCAGTTAATGGAGCAAACCATGGCAATGGCACAAAAAATTGCAGCTAATTCCGCGTTTTCCCTTAAAATGATTAAAAGAGGACTTAATCTGGCTCTTGGTGAAACAAGCCTGGAAGCCCTGATGGATTTTGAAATTGAAGCCTGCCTGGCCTGCGTATCCACCAAAGAGCGCCGGCAATCCTTAAAAACCTTTGAAGATAGAAAAAAATGAGGTGTCTTATGCTGGATAAAATATTAAATGCTCAATCAGTGGCTATTATCGGGGCCTCAAAAAATGAAACCAAACGTGGCTATCAAACTATCAGTACCCTGCTAAATGAACAATATGAGGGGGAAATTTTTCCGGTTAACCCCAAAGAGGCACGCATCCTTGGATTGAAATGCTATCCCAGGGTCGCAGATATTCCTCGGGCAGTTGATGTAGCCCTTATTGCAACACCTGCTAAAACTCTTCCCGCAATCCTGCAGGATTGCGGGGAAAATGGTGTTTCCGGTGCAGTTGTTCTGGCCGGCGGTTTTGCTGAAACCGGTAAGGATGGCAAATTACTTGAAAATGAAATGCTGAAAGTTGCCCGCAAATATAATATTCGTTTGATTGGCCCCAATACGTCGGGAATGCTTAACTTGAAAAGCAACCTTAATCTGGTGGGCCTGAAAAATGCGCCCTCTGGAAATATTGGCCTTTTAACCCAAAGCGGGAATATGGCGCTTACCCTGATTACTGAAGCCAAGCTTAAAAGCAATAAAGGCTTTAGCTATTATGTAGGAGTTGGTAATGAAGCGGATATTAAATTTCACGAATACCTTGAATTTTTCCATAATGATTCTTCAACTAAAGCAATTCTTATGTATGTTGAAGGATTACAGCAGGGACGTAAATTTTTACAGCAGGCCTATATAACTAGTCGAATCAAGCCAATTATTTTATTGAAAAGCGGGCGATCCGCCACCGGTAAAAAATCGGCTGGATCCCATACAGGAGCCTTAGCCGGCATTTCTGAAGTAGCTCAGGGGGCTTTTAAGCGGGCCGGCATTATTATAATTGAAAATTCCGATGAGCTTTTTCCAGCAGCCGAGACTCTTTCCAGTTTACCACCCATTAGAAATAACCGGGTTGCTATTTTAGCAGACGGTGGCGGACACGCCACTATTGCGGCGGACCTTTTATCAGATCAGGGAGTTGAGCTCCCGGAACTTGACAATAAAACCCAGGAAAAGCTGAAAAAACTCCTGCCGGCCGCTGCATCTGTTCCTAACCCGGTTGATGTGGCCGGAGGTACGGATTCAGATCCTTCACTATTTGCCGATTGCGCTAAAATAATATTACAGGATCCTAAAATCGGGGGTCTTTTAATAGTTGGACTTTTTGGAGGGTATGGGATTCGTTTTGCTGCAAGTCTTGCTTTAAAAGAGGAAGACGCCGCCCATCAAATGGGCAAGATGGTAAAAAAATATAAAAAACCCATTGTCCTGCACAGCCTTTATAATTCAGAAAAACCCCACTCTCTGGATCTATTGCGATATTATGATATTCCAGTATATGATTCTTTGGATATTTCCTGTCGCTGCATCAGTGTTTTAGCGGAACATGGTCATAATTTGCACGCCTACCATGCCAAAACCAAATTTGTCTTTGATTCAAAAAATAAGGCAAAACTCAAAGGCCGGAAAATTATTGATAAAGTCCGGTCTGAGAACCGAGTGGCCCTTCTCGAATATGAGGCCAAAGATTTGTTTCGATTGCACGGTGTGCAGGTTTCAAAAGACAAGACAGCAAAAACACCCGAACAAGCTGTTGCACTTGCCAAAGAATTTAAATGCCCTGTGGCTCTTAAAATAGTATCTCCTGATATTATTCATAAAAGCGATGCCAAAGGAGTGCTGCTTAATTTAAAAGCAGAAGATGAAATCCAAAATGGTTTTAAAAATATTATCGCAAGCGCAAAAAAATATAATCCGAGAGCTGATATCCGCGGAATTTTGGTTTCTCCAATGGCCGAAGATGGCCTTGAGGTAATTATAGGCACAAAAATTGATGAGCAGTTTGGCCCTGTTATCATGTATGGATTAGGTGGCATTATGGTAGAAATTTTAAAAGATGTGTCATTCAGAATTTTACCGGTATCACGTAGATCCGCAGCCCAAATGCTTGAAGAGACCAAGAGCTATCCCATTTTGAATGGCGTCCGTGGCAGGCAACCCTATGATAAAAAAGCATTGATTAAGTTGATTATAATCTGTTCTGAGGTTATTGAAGCCTACCCCCAAATTGAAGAAATGGATCTAAATCCGGTTATTATTCACAAAGAAGGCGTCAGTATTGTGGATGCCAGAATTATATTAAAAAGTACTGGGGGCCTGTCTTAAAAAAACAGGCGCTTTTGCCAAATTTGAAAATATAAGCGGAGCTCAAATAATGTGCGGTTCGCGAGAAAGCCCCTGGTTCGCCAAATTCAAAATAGGGCCGGTTAATTCACCGAATGCCACAATTTTGGCCCCTTTTTCCAAAACCTGAGTTAGATTATATTCGTTAATACCACCGATTGCCACAACAGGCAAATTGCTGTTTTGGACTGCATATTCCAGGTATTTAAGGCCTGCGCCTTCATCGTTTTTTTTGGGGTCATCTTTAAAAACAGGGCCTGCCGTAATATCGTCTGCTCCGGATTTTTTCGCGTGCTGTGCCTCTTTTGGAGAGTGTGTTGAAACCCCTATTATTTTATTGCCGACCACGCGCCGCGCATTCTCATGGGAAACCACCTTTAAATTCTCTTGAAATTTGAACCAACCATGTTCAGACAGTTTTTTTATCATCAAGCCGGGTTTGCCTTGAAACAGTCAGGCCGATATCGTTTTTTGAATCGCGCAAAAATATTAGTTTTGGATTTAAATCCAACATTTTTTTACGAAGATGATGACGAAAAAATTTCAGTTTTCTTGAAAATTCTTCTGAATTAAAATAGAATCTGGCAATATCTTCAACTACCCGCAGCCCTTCAGCAGCCCTGTTAAGATTTGCATCAATTATTCTATAACTTATAAACATATAATCGACTTTGAATATTATTTTGTAAAAATCTTTGCAGCAAGCTCTATATCTTCTGGTGAAAACACAAAGAGACAGTGTTCTTCAGGGGGTGAATTAAAGAGAAATATTGCGGATCTTTTCCTTGAAGAAAATTTTTTGACTTTTGGTCTTGATCGCGAAGATATGTTTGGTCTCATGACAAACTCGGTAAAACTGGCTCCGGATGGTACAAAAATCTGGTTCTTCCTTGCAGGCTATAATACAGAGTCTCCAAATCCTTTTGTGGGCCAGTGGTATTCCGTCTCATGCAACAGTGATTTAAATGGAGGGGCCTTTTGATATTGTTATTCCTGAACAATCTCTTGAAACACCTTATGATGTTCTGGTTGCCGGAAAAACA